>NZ_CEVYEL010000081.1:0-8493 GCF_982403165.1 Longicatena sp. | reverse complement strand
CTTCTGGCTAGACATAATATAGAAAAAAAAGCTATAATGAGATAGAACAATTGAAAATGAATATTACAGGTGTAGACATACTCAATAAGGAAGAAAGTGAAAATCTTTCGCTGCCCCAGCAGTCGTGATATGGACGAAATCCAAGATACCATTGTGCTTATGCATGAGAAGGTGGAAAGTAGGAAGAAGTTAAGCCGAAAGACTTGCCTGTAATGAATGCATCTGCTGGGTGATCAGAAAAAAGCAAATCATTTTTCCTTTTTTCTGTTTCACACTCCACAAGAAAGAGAGGGTGAAAAAGAATGCGTATGGAATATTGTGCATATAGCT
This sequence comes from Longicatena sp., assembly GCF_982403165.1. Lineage (NCBI taxonomy): Bacteria > Bacillati > Bacillota > Erysipelotrichia > Erysipelotrichales > Erysipelotrichaceae > Longicatena > Longicatena sp. The sequence continues at coordinate 8,163 of NZ_CEVYEL010000081.1, read as the reverse complement.
TTTTAAGTGAAGATGGCAGCTTATGTGATTATGAAATTGCAACAGATGAGCTTGCCAGTATGACGGCCGTATGTGCGCATCATGTCAAACACATCAAGAGAAAAGATATACAAGAACTTGTTACACTCATCTATCATGCCAATGGTTCTATCCGAGGTAAATGTGCCATACAAAAGCATGAGGTCATGCGTCTTCATGCAATGTATGAGTTTTACTTTGTCAGGATAGAACATTTTGTTTTACCAGTAGGCAGCCTTGGTACAGCATATTTACATGTTTTGCGTGCAAAAACGAAAGCCATTATACGTATCCTAACGAAATTGCAAAAAGAAGGGCATACCATAAATCACCATTTGCTTGACTTTATGAATTTATTGGCAAATACCTTTTTTATGATGTGCCTGTATGAAAACAAAGCAGAAGGCATTGCGGAACAAGTCTTTATCAGCAAGTCCTATGAAAGCTAAAGAATTATGCTACATTGCGGTTATGGCCGCAATAGAATCGGTTGTATTTACATCATTTTCATTTGTTCTGTATCTGGAATGCATCACCTTTACCATTGTCCTTTTTGCAATGTGTTTTGAAACGAAACAAGCTGTGTTAGGTGCCATCGTATTTAGCATCGTGAATTTATCTATCCAAGGCGTTACCCCTTGGAGCATGATGTATTGTCTGATCTATCCTCTTTACAGTCTGTTTATTGGCATAAGTAAACCATTTTTACAAAAACACTTTTGGTTACTATGTTTCTTATGCGGTTGTTTATCTTTTCTAACCGGTCAGCTTGTCCAGATACCATTTCTTCTTATATCCAAAAAAATCACAATTCTTTATATCTTAGCAGGGCTGAAAATATCATGTATTCAAGGATGTCTATCCGCTTTTTGTTGCATGATCTGTTATCAGCCTATATATACCATTTTAAAAAAAATTACAAGGAGTACTTCTTATGGGAAAATTATGTAAACTACTCGCCATCTGCTGTATCCTGTTTATCAGCGGATGTACGAATAAAGAAACAAGCGAAACAGCGAAATCAGCTTCACAAGAAACAATTACTTTACACATCGTTGTAAATAAAGAAGGCGAAGAAATATTTAATAAAAAAGTTAGTGTCAAAGATCACGTAACTACCTTAGCTGACTTTTTAGAAAAAGCCAATGAGCTAAAGGTAGAAATGGAAGACAGCGCATATGGGAAAAAGATTGTTTCCATCCTAGGTGTTAAAACGAAGGATTGGCAAAAAGGTCCATGGTGGCTATATGAATCGAGCAATAATGAATCCTGCCAGGCTTCCGGCCAATGCGATGCTGCCAGTGCCTTAAAGATTAAAGACGGTGATGATTTCACTTTTAATTTTCAAGGCATGTAATATAAAAACTTTTGGAATGTGAACAGCTTATGTTACACATTCCTTTTTTAATCACTTATATAAGTTTATAACATATGATAATTATCCTTTCATATACGAATAAGCAAGGATGATCATGATAATGAACATCAACAAGTTATAAATATGGTAGAATAGCATATTTTACACGCTATTCGAGTATGATATCTTCAATTAGTGTTCGAATTTTTTAAATCATTTGATAGCATGTGCGGTAATAATCGTATAACGATAGGCGTTAATTGTTATTTTAATCCCATCAATCTCACCATACCAGTTTTTTCCTATGCGATAAATCTTACAGTTTTTATCCAAGAGTTTATCTTTGCAATACGCTACAACATTTGATACGTCTAATTTTAAATTGGTTTTGATACGCTTGCTTCCCTTCTCTGTCGTATGAATCTCATCAATATGATCGAGCAATATCCTTTTATCTTCATTCAAATTATCGTTATGCATAGAAATCGCTTTGTGTTCTTTACAACTCAACTCTGTTACCAGCAATTTAAATACGGCCAGCTTAGCAAGCATCTTAGGTGAGAACTGCCAATCTATTTTGCCAGTATTGTGATACATGATTTGCGATAAAGCATATGCTTTCTCTTTTGCATCTGTTAAGATTGCAATCTTTCCTGTCCCAATAATACTTTGAAAAGCTGCTGAATATGCACAAGGATTTTTTGCTTCTTGTAACTGATAATTTGTATCAAGTTCAAAGCCAACAGGATTTCCTGTTTTCATACACTCAATCTTTCTACCTTCCATAGCACTATGAAAATAAAAAACATAATCTGTTGCTTTCTTTTCAAATCCAAAATTTAATGGCACGATGTAAACGGCACCCTTATCTATAAAACCTAATCTACAACAATAACACTGAGAGATGATCTCCATAATTTTTTTCTCGTCAGTAACTTCTCTATCTTTACGTCTCATTTCCATTCCCCTATAAAATTAAACCTTTCTTTAGCCTATTGTATCATGGTAACTTCTGATAGTGAACTAGTTTTCTTCTACAGTCTCTTCTTGTATGCCTTTTGTAAAAGCAAGTAGACGATAGTCATTAAACTATCGCCCCTTATCAAACCGTACGTGCCCTACAAGGCATACGGCTTACCAATATGCCTATTTATGATATCCACTATATCGTAAATTCACTTCAGAATTTGCGATTTTCTTTATTCTCTTTTGTGTATAGTATTCGATTCCTTCTTCTTTCAACATCTGGTTTTATTCTTTTCCTGTTGATAAATACAATCCCTTAATAAGAAAGAAAATTCAACTATGCCTGTACATGGTTGAATTATAGCAACTGCCTGTCGCACAAAAAGATGCAGCCACAATTGACTGCATCTTGCTTATGAATGTTCATTAATCTTACTAATAATTTTCTCAATCTTATTGCCTCTTTCTAATGCATCATCGATTAGAAAATGAAGCTCTGGTACTTTACGCATCGTTAAACGTTTTGCTAAAGCACTGCGAATAAATCCCTTACTGCGATTTAACGCCTTCATCCCGGCTTCTTCTCTAGCCTTTTGACCTAAAAAGGATACATAGATTTTAGCAATTGAGAGGTCATTTGTTACCGTGACATCTGTAATCGTAATAAAGCCAATCTTAGGATCTTTTAGCTCAAACTGAATGATCTCACTGACTTCTTTCTGAATGATTCCGGCAATTTTTTCTGCTTTTACTTTCATTCTATCACCTGATGTTATTCTGGCTCAACCTGTTGGTCTTCATACGCCTCAATCAAATCTCCTTCTTTGATGTCATTAAAGTTTTCAATAGTCATACCACATTCAAAACCATTTTGAACTTCTTTCACATCATTCTGGAACCGACGCAGAGAACCTAACTTACCGGTATAGATTACAACACCTTCACGAATCAAACGCACACTGCAATCTTTCGTGATATGTCCATCCGTCACCATACATCCGGCAATCGTTCCCACCTTACTAACCTTGTAAGTCTGACGAACTTCTGCCTGGCCAATGACAACTTCTTCATAAACCGGTGCCAACATTCCTTTCATTGCACTTTCCATTTCTTCTAAAGCCTTATAAATAATGTTATGCAAACGGATATCTACGCCTTCTTCTTCAGCTTTTTTACGCACCATCGCATTAGGGCGTACATTAAATCCATAAATCACCGCATTTGATGCACTTGCCAACATGATATCACTTTCAGTAATGGCACCTGCCGTGCTACGGATGACATTCACCTTCACACCGGAAACTTCAATTTTTTCCATACTTGCCTTTACTGCTTCGGCAGAACCCTGTACATCCGCTTTAACGATGACATTAATATCCTGTACTTCACCTTCTTCAATCTGACGTGCTAAATCATCTAATGACATCGCACTTGAAGAGTTACGTTCTTGATCAATACGTTTTGTTAAACGTGTTTCCGCAATTTGACGTGCTTTCTTTTCTGAATCAAATGCTTTAAAGATATCCCCTGCAATTGGCACATCATTTAAACCAATAATCTCAACTGGTGTAGATGGCAATGCTTCTTTAATTTCGCGGCCACGATCATCTGTCATCTTACGTACGCGTCCAAAAGCAGTACCAACAACGACAGCATCACCGGTATGCAATGTACCATTTTGTACAAGCAAGGTTGTTACCGGTCCGCGTCCTTTATCCAACTTCGCCTCGATAACAGTTCCGGTTGCCATCTTATTTGGATTCGCGCGGAAGTTTTCTACTTCTGATACAACAAGAATGGTCTCCAACAAATCAGAAACACCATCGCCAAATTTTGCTGATACTTCCGCAAAAATGGTATCTCCGCCCCATGCTTCAGGAAGTAATCCTAAGTCACTCATTTCATTCATGATACGATCTTTATTAGCATTTGGTTTATCAATCTTATTCACAGCCACAATAACCGGAACACCAGCCGCTTTGGCATGATCCACCGCTTCTTTGGTCTGTGGCATAACGCCATCATCAGCAGCAACGACGATGATAACCAAATCGGTTACTTTCGCACCACGTGCACGCATGGCCGTGAAAGCTTCATGGCCCGGTGTATCTAAGAAAGTAACTTTTTTACCTTTCACTGATACTTGGTATGCACCAATGTGCTGCGTGATGCCACCAAATTCACCTTCTGTTACGTGTGTTTTACGAATCGTATCCAACAAGGTTGTTTTTCCATGGTCAACATGTCCCATGATCGTAACAACAGGAGGACGGGATACTAAGTTTTCTTCATCCTCTTCTTCAACATTCATCATCTCTTCAAAATCACTCTCTTCGATGATGATTTCCTTATGACATTCTACATTAAATTCCATGCAGACAAGTTCAATCGTTTCATCATCCAAAGTCGAGTTGATGGTTACCATCGTTCCCATCATAAAGAGAAGCTTGATGATTTCACTTGCATTGCGATTTAATTTCTCTGCTAATTCCTGAACCGTCAGTGCAGAACTGTACGTAATCTCTTTTACTTCCACACGTTCTTTCCGTGGTGTAAACTCTTTTTTGCGATTTCCATTGTTCTTACGGTTTCCATTCCCTTTTTTGTGTTGTTGTCTTGCCATATAATCACCTAGCCTTTCAAGCAAGCATGAAGTTTTTGTGCAAAACCTTCATCTAATATTGCAACAGATTTGCGATTCTTATCACCAATAGCCATGTTTAATTCTTCCCCATTCATAAAGACATAGGGCACATGATAATAGGCACATTTATCTGTCAGCTTTTTCTTACCGTTTTCTCCCATATCATCTGCCATAATAAGCAGCGAAACTTGATTGCTGCGCAGTTTTTTAAAGATCGTTTCACCGGTAGCTATCTTATGGGCACGCATAGCCAATCCCAGTGTTCCAATTGCTTTCTTCATTCACCAAATAACTTTTGTAATTCCTCATAAAGTTCTTGAGGAATCTCACATTCTAATGAACGCGCCAAAGCTTTTTTCTTCTTTGCCACTTCCAGTGCCTCAATACTGCGCTTTAGATAGGCACCTCGACCATTCTTTTTCCCTGTTTCATCAATTTCAACATTACCATCAGGGGTACGAACGATACGAATCAATTCTTTTTTTGGAAGACTTTCACCAGTTGCCACACACTTGCGCATAGGTATTTTTCTCATAAAAGCTCCCTCCTTTTTCTTTATTCTTCGTAATATTTATCATATTCATCGAAGTCAATCTCATCATGAATCCAATCATTTTCTTCTTCTTCACGTTGAGCACGTTCGATTTCTTCTAGTTCTTCTTCTGAGTAAATAGGCTTCATTTCATAATCCTTTTTACTCAAATCAAAGGTTGGTTTACGGCGTTCTTCCTTTTCTTCACTCTTTTTCCAACGTGGTTTGCTAACCGGTTTTTCTTCCTGTTTTGCGCTAACATCTGCCAATGTTTCAAATTTTGATTTATATTCTTGTTTTTCTTTGATATTTAAGCCTTCTTGACGCTGTTTTTCCTTAGCAATACGAGCCGCTCTTTCCAGATCGCTCTCTTCTTTTTCTTCTTCAACCACTTCTTCTTCCACTTCTTTTTCAGCCACTTTTTCCACTTCAGGTGCGATGATACTTGCTTTCGCTTCTATTACTACATCATCTACCATTTCTTCTGGCTCTTCTAAAATTTCTTCCTGGAAGGATACTCCTGCATCGGCAAGTGATATAGCTTCTTCACTCGCTGCCTCTTCAAAGCGTTCTTGCTGTGCCAATGCTTTGGCAGCAGCCTGCGCAGCTAAGAATTCTTCACGCTGTTTCATAGCGATGCCTTTCCAATCAATACCAGCTGCATCCACATCGCTCTCTGCTTTAATATCAATCTTATTGCCAGTCAATTTCACTGCCAGACGTGCATTTTTACCACGTTTACCAATAGCTAAAGATAACTGATTATCTGGTACGACAACCAGTAAGCCACCTTTACGTTCTTCGCTTGGGATTACGGCTAATACTTCCGCAGGTGAAAGAGCATTTTTAATTAATTCTGTAACATCTTCACTCCATTCAAAGATATCAATTTTCTCACCGCCAAGTTCATTGATGATAACCTGAACACGTTGTCCACGCGGCCCGATACAAGCACCAATTGGATCAATGTTTTCATTGTGAGAATAAACAGCCATCTTTGTGCGTTCTCCTGCCTCACGCGCGATTGCCTTAATTTCAATCACACCCTGGAAAATTTCTGGTACTTCTTTTTCAAACAGACGTTTTACTAAAGTTGCATCACCGCGAGATACTAACACCTGTGCACCTTTGGTTTCTTTATTTACTTCAATGATCACCACGCGAATACGATCACCTTCATGATAACGTTCGTTAGGAATCTGCTGATTTTTAGGCATTAATGCCAATGTCTTTCCAATATTTACGATACAGAATTTTTCCTCGACAGACTCAATCGTTCCAACAACCATCTCATCAACTTTATCACAATATTCTTCATACACAATCAGTTTCTCAGCTTCACGGATTTTCTGTTTCATAACGTTTTTAGCTAAGATAACCGCTGCTCGGCCTAACTGTGTAATGTCTACTTCTTCCTCGACAACACCATCCAGTTCCAGCTCTTGATTGATTTTCTTTGCATCTTCTAATGAAATTTCCAATTCATCATCTTCTACCGTTTCAACAATCGTACGCTGTTGATATACCTTGATGTTTCCCGTTTTTTCATTAACATCTACACGTACTAATGCATCAGGAATTTCAATGTGTTTACGGAATGCCTTAGCCAACGCTTCTTGTAGCGCTTCTACGACAACTTCCTGAGGTAATTTACGATCACTTTCGATTGCCTGCATCGCAGCCATAAAATCTTTTAACTTCATGTTCTTCTTTTTCCTTTCTCTTAAATTTTCACACTTAAGCGAATTAATGCGATATTATCGCCATCAATTGTTATCTTTTTCTTTACTGCTTTATCCATATATTCCATCGTGATATCACCATTTTCATAAGCACGCAAATATCCTTTTACGGCATCCATGCCTGCTTTGGGATTTTTCAATTTCACATAAACATATTCATCCAGAGCATCTCGAATCTGTGTTTCATCCTTTAATTCACGTTCAGCCCCCGGAGAACATACTTCTAGAAAATATTCACTGGCAATCATATCTACTTCATCCAGCTTTTCTGATATTTTTTCTGACATAGCTGCACATGTATCAATATCCATACTGCCATCTTTGCGCATGATTGCAACCTGTAAAATGCGATTTTTACCTTCTTGCTGCCATGAGACATCGTACAATTCAATATCTTCTTGTGCGAGAAGAGGTTTGATCAATTCTTTGATTTTTGACAATCCGTCCATAACATTCTCCTTTACAACATAATGAAGGAGTGGGCATGACCCACTCCGTTTGAAGTTCTATAGTTAATATACCACGTTCTATGAAATTATTCAACGCTTTTCCCCTTTTTATTTTTAAATTCTGAAAAAGCATATTTTCAAGAGGGGGATATTGTTACTGCTATATTTGTGATACACCATTATATGTTTCAGAAAAGAAAAAACCGGTTGCCCGGTCTGTTTTCTTATTTTTCTACGATTGTTTTACCGTTGTACTCACCGCATGAACACATTTTGTGAGGCATTTTGTATTCACCGCATGCTGGACATTTCACCAAAGTTGGCGCAGCCAATTTGTAGTGAGTTCTACGTTTTGCTTTTCTAGTTTTTGAATTACGTCTCTGCTGAACAGCCATGTTAGCACCTCCTACTTAATCTTCCAATTTGAATTCTTTCAACTTTGCTAAACGAGGATC
>NZ_CEVYEL010000080.1:0-8586 GCF_982403165.1 Longicatena sp. | reverse complement strand
TATCATCTCTATATTGATGAAGATAATGGATGGACATCTTATACGGCGGATGGCAAGCTTTCTGCTCAATGGGAACATACCTTACTGGTAACCGAAAAAGGTGTTGAAATTTTGACATATTAAACAAGGGGGGTGCCCTTGTTTTTCAAATAGGAAAAGATTATAGCAAGTAGTATTGGAAAATGGAAGGAAAATGATATGCGAGTGATATTACAAAGAGTGCGGCATGCATCCGTTACAATTGATGGACAAGTGCATGGCGCCATTCAAAATGGTTTTTTAGCTTTGGTAGGTATTACCCAGAGTGATGATGAAGGCATTGTGAAGAAAATGGCAAAAAAATGTGCTGAATTGCGTGTCTTTGAGGATGAACAAGGAAAGATGAATCGTGGGTTATCGGATATTCAGGGAGATATTCTTTCAATTTCGCAATTTACATTGTATGCGGATTGTAAGAAGGGAAGACGTCCCGGTTTCGAGAAAGCGGCACACCCTGCGCAGGCAAACCCGCTTTATGAGCTCTTTAATAAAGAATTACGTTCATATGGATTGCAAGTACCAACAGGTGTGTTTGGCGCTGATATGAAGGTAGAATTGCTGAATGATGGTCCGGTTACGATCATTTTAGACAGTGCAGAATTATAGGAGGCTAAGCGTATGGCAAATGTGATATATGGCAGTGAAATTGCTAAGCAAGTAAAAAAAGATCTGCGCTTGCGGATCATGAAGTTAAAAAATGAGCAAAAACGACTCCCTAAGCTTGTTGTCGTTTTGGTAGGAGAACATCCTGCCAGTGTATCTTATGTGAAAGGGAAAGAGAAAGCTTGTCATGAAATCGGCATGGAAAATGATCTCATTTTACTGCCGGCTACCACAAGTGAAGATGAATTGTTACAGATCATTCATCAGTTGAACACCGATACCAAGGTGGATGGTATTTTGGTACAGCTTCCTTTACCTGCACATATGGATGAGCATGTGATTCTACATGCGATTGATCCAAAAAAAGATGTGGATGGCTTTCATCCGGTGAATGTAGGGAAGATGCTATTACAAGAACCAACGTTCCTTTCCTGCACGCCAAAAGGTATTATACGAATGCTAGAGGAAATCGGCATGACAGATTTAAGCGGTAAACAGGCTGTTGTTCTTGGACGTAGTAATATTGTTGGTAAACCGGTTGCACAACTTTTATTAAATCATAATGCAACGGTAACCATTTGTCATTCCAAAACAGAGGATATTAAAAGTATTACCAAACGTGCGGATATCTTAGTTGTATCGGTTGGAAAAGCGCGTCTTGTAAAACGTGATTGGGTAAAACCAGGTGCTGTCGTAATTGATGTCGGTATCAACCGTGATGATCAAAATAAGCTGTGTGGGGATGTTGATTTTGCAAACGTTAGTGAGGTTGCTGGTTATATAACTCCTGTGCCGAAAGGGGTGGGGCCTATGACCATTGCGATGTTGCTAGAAAATACTTTGCAATCCTATGAACAAAGAGAGCATGTTTCATGGGACGAACGATAAAAACTATGATACAATGAAGATAACTTAAATAAAGAGAAGGGAATGAGCACATGATAAAGCATGAATATGATTTGAATGACATCGTAGAGATGAAGAAAGAGCATCCATGTCATAAATCGAAATACTGGAAAATTATCCGCATGGGAGCTGATATCCGTATCAAATGTCAGGGCTGCGGTACCAGCGTGTTATTTCCTCGTGTGGAATTTGAAAAAAAATTAAAACGTGTTATTGAACATGCACCAAAATCGGAAGAATGAAACCGCAGCTATCGCGGTTTTTTTAATGCTTTCTCAGCGTGTCTTGCTAACTAAAAGAAACATCAAGAAAGATTCACCTAGTTTTAATAGAGTAATTTAAATCGTAATAAAAGTAATATATACTTGACATAAAGTAATATTGGTTATACTATATAGGTAGAAAGAGAAGTGGTGTTATGGCAAAGAATTTGCGAATAAAGGCCGCAAGAGCAACAAAAGATATGACACAGAAAGAACTGGCAGAATGTGTAGGTGTTACGCGACAAACAATGAACGCCATTGAAAAGGGAGATTACAATCCCAGTATTCGTTTATGCATTGCGATATGTAAAGCATTGGATAAAACACTGAATGATTTATTTTGGGAGGAATGAACATAGAACAATTTGATGAAAGACAAAAAGCCATACGCAATAAGATTATGACGAAAGCCTTTGCTTTAGCAATTATTCTTTTATGTGGGGCAATCATTTTGAATGAATGTAAGGTCATAGAAATAGGGAAAACCGTAAGCTTTACGGATTATGGCTTTATCACATTTTTTATACTCATCTTATATGTGACGCTATCTTTGATTTGGAAGGATGCTTATGTGGGTATAGTGAATGCTGCATCGATTAAAATAGCTCTATATGGATTTAGCGTACTATCTATTCTGGACATCGATTTATTCATAAAACACAGAATGGAACAAGCGCCAATAGATTATGTAGTTCTTGCTGGAACAATTACGATGATAGCCATCACCATTAGCTTATGGTTAAAGAAAAAAGATTGGGATAATTAAATTCACGAATCAATAAAAATGTATATACAAATACGTGCGCAAACAGTTGCATAACCTTAAAAAAAACGGTAGAATGTTAGAGTTGAGAGGAAGGATAGTATGCCATTAACAGCAGGAATTGTTGGGCTTCCTAATGTTGGAAAGTCTACATTATTTAACGCAATCACAAAATCACAGGTAGAGGCAGCCAATTATCCCTTTGCGACCATTCAACCGAACGTTGGTGTCGTAGAAGTGCCGGATCATCGTATTGATCGTTTGGTAGAGCTGTTTCATCCAAAGAAAACCATCTATACAACTTTTGAATTTACCGATATTGCCGGTTTAGTAAAAGGTGCCAGCAAGGGTGAAGGTTTAGGAAATCAATTTTTAAGTAATATTCGTTTGACAGATGCTATTTGTCATGTTGTCCGTTGTTTTGATGATGCAGATATTACGCATGTCGAAGGCAGTGTGGATCCCATTCGCGATATTGAAATCATTAATCTGGAACTGATTATGGCGGATTTACAGACAATCGAAAATCGCTTAAGCAAAGTAGAACGCAAGGCGATGACAAACAAAGATAAAGATGCGATAGCCGAAGTCAACGTACTAAAAAAATTACAAGCAGCTTTAGAAGCCGGAAAGCCTGTTAGAAGCTTGGATTTGGAAAAGGAAGAACGATTGCTTATCAAAGCATTTAATTTATTGACCTTAAAGCCAATGATCTACATTGCTAATATGTCAGATGAAGAAATCGCAGAGCCAGAAAATAATCCCTATTATCAGAAGGTGAAAGAGCTGGCAGATAGTGAACATAATCAGGTTGTACCTGTATGCGCTAAGATCGAAGAGGAATTGTCTGGCCTGGATAAAGAAGAAAAGAATGCTTTTTTACAGGAATTAGGTATACCAGAAAGCGGACTTGATAAAGTCATCAAAACAGCTTATCAAATCTTAAATCTTTGTACATTCCTAACTGCCGGTGAAGATGAATGTCGTGCCTGGACATTCCGTAAAGGAATGCTGGCACCACAGTGTGCAGGTGTCATTCACACGGACTTTGAAAAAGGCTTCATTCGTGCGGAATGTTACCGCTTTGAAGATATTGATGCATTAGGCAGTGAGCAGGCAATTAAAGAAGCCGGCAAACTACGCTTAGAAGGGAAAGAATACGAAGTGCAGGACGGTGATGTCTTACATTTCCGCTTCAATGTATAAGTATTCGCTATGTAAGTTTCCTACTTAAGTTATACAAAGGATTTTATAGTATCACAAAAAAAGGTAAGTACCACCTGCATGTGGAAACTTGCCTTTTCTTTTTATGCTTTTATTTTATAAATTGTACAATGTCTTTCACAAAGGTTACATCTAATCCTGCCTCCTGGTTGTAATCTTTTGGTGAAGGCTGTTCACTACCTTTACTCATTGCGTGATTTGCCGTTGCATACGTACGAATGGTCCAATTCGCTTTTTCAGCAAATGCTTGTTGCCAACGCTTTAAATCCGTTTTGGTCACTTGATAATCACGTAGTCCTTGACAAAGCAGGACCGGCACTTGGATCTTTTCTGCTGTTTTTACTGGATCATATGTGGCCAGATCCATAAGATAAGCTCGTGTCATACCCAAATAAAGCGTATCATCGTGCTTGCTGGAAGCTATTTGTTTGATCTGTTTTCGTACTGTTTCAGCCTCATCCAGCTGCTTTTGTTCCTCAGCATCTACTTTGCCATCCAACTTCGCCAAGTAGGTAAGTTGCTCTACCATGCTGTCTTCGATTGGTCGAGAAGGAGCAGCCATAAAGATATAGCCTGCTACATCCTTTGTTTGTTCATTTAGGCGAGGTAAAATATAACCTCCCTGGCTATGCCCTAACACATAAATACGCTGTTTGTCAATCTGCTTTTGCTGCTGCATCAGTTGAATAGCAGATAAGGCATCTTCTATATATTCCTGCTGTATGGTGTCGGTTTGGGTAAAGGTATTTTCTAAGGTACGCTTATCAAAGCGATACGTCGCAATACCTTGTTTCCCTAATTCCTTGGCAAGCTCATAAAAAGGTTTCTGATTCCCGATGGTTTCATTGTGATCACTGGGACCTGAACCTCCCAACAGGATCACTACAGGAAATTTATCACCTTTTTCAGGCGTGCACAAATAACCTTTTATGTTACCGCCAGTTGCTATTTTTAAATCCATTTCTTTTTGTTTTATGCCATCCATCTTCATCGTTTCTTCAGGAAGTTGATATGGGCGAAAGAAAATACCGGCTATCTTATCACCCGCAAAGGTTACTTGCAGATTGAATTTCTGTTTTTGCGTTATTACCGGTTGAAAAACGGCAACATTCCCTTGATAGGACTGGGCATAAGGTGTCTGTAAAGATACCACACTGCCACAGCTCTTTGAAAAGCTCATAATCTGTGTTTGAAAGTTTTTTTCCTTCACAGCTTTTCCCATTTCATCTAAATACGTAAAGTCATTTTGCAGTGCTTGTATATCGCCATCACAAATGATGTTTGCCAACTTTTCACAGGTTTCTTTTTGCGTTAAGGTAATCGTTACATCCTGTGTCTTTGTCGTATCTGATGCCGACTCTTCATTAGAAGAGCTGCAGCTGCTTAGTATTAAAGTAAAAATTAATAAAAATAACCATCCTGTTCGTTTCATACTTGCACCTCGTTTATATCTCTTATTTTACCATGAAGTAGGAAGAATATAAATGAGAAGTGAGAAAAGTGGACGAAATGGAATATTCTAAAAGAATGTATGAAAAAGAAGAAAAAAGCATATGGCAGTAAGGAATGAGCATATGACAAAAAGGAGAGAGCAGATGACAAATAGGAATGGACATAGGAAATAGAAGAAATAAGCATGTGACAAATAGAATATCACGATACTGCAAACAGATGAGGATGTTAAAGAGAAAACGATATAAGCACAAAAAAAGCAGCATTAGCGCTTGATGAATTCCATCAATGCTTCCATGCTGTTTTTAGCGTCTTCATAACCTTGCTCATATAATGCTTTCAGCTTTTTCTCATCTTTCTCTAAACGTCCAATCGTAACCGGAGAACTAGGGCGAATAACCAAAATACGGCCTTCTTTTTCCATTACCCCTAATTCATCTAACGTGCGATTATAGTTGATATGACGATTTGCCAATGCTTCAACAAACTTTGGATATTTGCGATAACTGCGACGGATGAGAGGAAGAAGGTTGTTTTTTCCCTTGCGATAGTCTTTGCATTGGGTAAGGACTACGATATTTTTCTGATATCCCATTTTCTGGAATTGTTTTACGGGAATGCTATCACATGCACCACCGTCAAGCAACTTTTTGCCATCTACTTCCACAATGCGGGATAATAGCGGTAAGGATGCACTGGCTCTTACATAGATGACATCATGCAACATATTAATGCATTGTAAATATTCGGCTTTTCCTGTTTCCAAGTTACTTGCCACAGCATATAATTTAATGCCAGAGCGATTAAATGCATCATAATCGTAAGGGTCTAATTTGTTTGGAATTTCGTTATACATGAATTCTGCTCCAAATAAATCACCCGTTTTGAGCAAAGACTGCATGCTCATATAACGTTTATCATGCAGGTAGTCTGTATTTGTGCGATAGGCACGTCCACGTTGTTTAGAAGCATAACTACACGCATGACAGGCACCGGCACTGACGCCAATGACGCCATCTGTATATATATCATGATCCATAAGAAAGTCTAACACACCGGCTGTATAAAGCCCGCGCATGCCGCCTCCTTCAAGAACTAAACCTAATTTATCCATATGATCACTTCCTTTGACTGTCCTATTATAGCATATTTTGAATAGGAAAAACCTTTCAATTTGTTCATAAATTTATGTAAAATACATGATTTTTCACCTTTTCATAAAAAAGCATAAAGCATTGAAAAAAAGTGAAAATACTTGTGAAACCATTTAACATATTCACGATTTATTAATTGTAAAACCTCCTATTAAGTGTTAGAATAAACATATAAATTGAAGAAAGGAGCATTGCATATGAAACTCATTTTAGCGATCATGTCAAATGATGATAGTCCCGCAGTTTCCAGTGCGTTGACAAAGGAGAATTATCAGGTAACACGTCTTGCGACGACTGGAGGTTTCCTGCGTGCCGGAAATACTACCTTGATTGTTGGTACGGATGATGATAAGGTTGAACGTGCCATAGAAGTTATTGGCGAATACAGTAGAAGACGTACAGAAGTTGTACCGAGCACTGCATCTTATGATATTGGAAGATATGCATCTTTCCCTGTCGAGGTTCAAGTTGGAGGAGCTACTATTTTCGTAATTGATGTAGAGAAATTTATCAAATTATAATTTGTGATTACTGAATGACCCTTATAATGCTATTTAGCTTTATAAGGGCTTTTTTTGTATACACAACACCAATAGTGATAGGTGTTCAGAAAGCTTAGTAGTTTGTATAAGCGGTAGATATTTATAAGTTTCTTGAATGATTGTTTACAATCATCGATTTTCTCGCTTTGCTTTTGTTCATGATACGTTAAATAGTAAAATGAAAGGTTTCCTTTCGTTGAAGTCTTTTGAAAGGATAAGGATTTGGTATTTTCAAAGGGAAGAAAGAACATGTTCAATGAAATGAACTTTTTGACTGTTTTTAACTATACGCAAAAAGAAGCTATTAAATCAGCATACTTGATAGCATGATAAGATGGGAAAGAGAATGTGGCGGTAAAGAAATGTTAGGTGTACATAATTATCCTTGTAAAAGCATCCTTTATGAAATACAATGTAAGGAGTGAGGTGCATAGCATGAAAAAGATAATTGAAAATGTAAGCTTTATGCTGGATGGCACGATGGTTTTTGGTGATCTTTATTTAGAAGATGGTTTTGTGGAGCGCATGGAATTTAAGACACCTAGAGGGAAAGGACATATCGCTATCCCAGGCTTTGTCGATATTCATACGCATGGTTTTCGTGGATATAGCTGTGATGATGAAAATATCGAAAATCTTCGTCAATTGGCCAATGCATATGCCAAACGAGGGGTAACGACATTTTGTCCGACCTTATCTCCACGTCCTTTACAAGAGTATATTCCAATTCTGAAAGCATATCGAAAGGCTTTTCAAGGAAATACGATGGGAGCACGTTATGCAGGCGTTCATTTGGAAGGCCCTTATTTATCAAAAGCGATGCATTGTTTATTAGATGCAAATCAGTTACAAGAAATTGATTTAAATGAATTAGATACATTTCTAAGTGAATATCATGAAGATATCCGTGTGATGACGATTGCCCCGGAATTGACAAATGCCATGGAAGCGATACATTTATTGCATCTATATGGTGTTCAAGTATCAATCGGTCACAGTAAGGCAACGTATGAGCAAATGCTGGAGGCTTTTGAAGAAGGTGCCTCCCAGGTGACGCATCTATGCAATGCTATGCCTGGCATTGATCATCATGAACCGACGATGTTTGATGCCGTGCTCTTATCCCAATGCAGCTGTGAAATGATTATGGATGGTGCACATATACAATCAAAAATGTTAGAATGGCTGATTAAACTGTTGGGTGCAAAACGGGTCATCGCAATCAGCGACGGTACGATAAACTCCGGATTGGCCTATCCTGAAGGTCATGTGCTAGATGATGGCAGTTACATACAACATCATGCAGTTTATAAAGAAGGCGTTCTAAAAGGAAGCTGTATAGACCTGTTGGATATCTTTCGTAAGCTATATGATGCCTATGGACTTGCTGAAAGCATCTTGATGACTTCGCAAAATGCGGCGCATATCGTGAAGAGTTATACAAGTGATATTCGCCTAGGTCATAAGATTGATCTGGTCATACTGGATAGTGAATTGCATTTGTTAGATGTAGTAATAAACGGTCGCAGTGTTTTATAGCATATGGTGCATAATGAGCATCCGATAAACGTAACGTTTTGGATGCTTTTTATGTGTGGCGGGCATGCCACATATCTAGGGTGAAAATCCCTCGGGGCGTA
>NZ_CEVYEL010000079.1:0-8592 GCF_982403165.1 Longicatena sp. | reverse complement strand
GGCTATAATAGCTATAAATATTTAGTTAAATGTCAACAATACAGTACACTAGTATACCTGCAATGTATCATGAAAACAATTCTTCAAGAAGGAATCCATACGTTTTCTTGCATTTCGTAATCCTCTATCTGCACATTAATCCTAGCCGTTAGGCGTTAGATAAGTCCTTATTCGATTTATAATTCACTGGAAAGGCATAAAGGATACATTGGTAATGTACCTTATAAAACTACTGGGTAAAACAGCCATAACAAAAAAAGATCCCTCCTTTCATAAACAACGTTTTATTTATTTTCATTGTCTACTTTAGAGGAATCATATCAAAGCTGTCTGAAAAACAGTCAACAAAGGGAATCTTTTTTTTATTCTAGTCCTTATGCATGAACCGTAACGACGTAATCGCCATCAACGACATCAACACTGATGACATCATCCTTACCGGCATTGCCTTCAATCATCTTACGAGCAATCAGCGTTTCAATGTTACGCTGGATATAACGCTTCATAGGTCTTGCCCCATATACCGCATCAACGCCTTGAGTAGCAATACTGCGATATACAGCGTCACTAACTTCTAACTTAATATCTTTATGGGCTAATCGCTGTGTCAGCTCATCCATAAATTTATGAGCAATCTTACCTAACATATCATCATTTAAAGCATTGAACACAACAATTTCATCAATACGATTGATAAATTCCGGCTTAAAGTATTTCTTCACTTCGTTTAAATATTTGTCTTCTTTATCTTCTTCATCAAAGGCAAACTGACTTCCCAGATTACTTGTCATGATCAGCAGCGTATTCTTAAAGTCTACGGTCACACCTTTGGAATCGGTAATACGTCCATCATCCAGAATTTGCAATAATACGTTAAAGACATCCGGATGGGCTTTTTCAACCTCATCAAACAGTACGATAGAATATGGATTCCGACGGATTGCTTCCGTTAACTGACCACCTTCATCATAACCGACATATCCCGGAGGAGCACCAATCAAACGGGCAACGCTATGTTTCTCCATATATTCACTCATATCAATACGAACGATATGTGATTCACTATCGAAAAGCTGTTCTGCCAATGCTTTGGCAACTTCTGTCTTACCGACACCGGTAGGTCCTAAAAATAAGAAGCTTCCGATAGGACGATTTTCATCTTGAATCTGGGCTTTGCTACGTAGAATGGCATCACTTACAAGCTCTAAGGCATTATCTTGTCCAATGACACGTTTTTGCAATGCTTCTTTTAAATGCAATAATTTCTGACGCTCACTTTCCACTAATCGTGCAACTTCTATACCGGTCCAGCGCGAAACAATCTTGGCAATGAGCTCTTCATTTACCGTTTCCTGAATCAAGGCATCCTCATTATGTTCTTTTTCAGCTTGCTCACGAATGAGCTTCTCTAAATGCGGAATGGTTCCATACTGCAGCTTCGCCGCATCCTCATAACGAGCCTCACTTTGTGCCTGTTCTAAGTCTAAGCGTGCTTTTTCCAGTTTTACCTTGGCATCTTTGCTTTCTTCCAAAACAGCTTTTTCATCTTCCCATTTTGTATAAAGCTCATCTTTCTTTGCACGTAACTCTTCCAATTCTTTCTTAATATCATTCAATCGTTCAATTGCTTTTTTATCTTCTTCCTTCTTTAACGCCGTTTCTTCGATTTGCAGTTGCATGATCTTACGTTGTAATTCATCCAATTCTTGTGGCATGGATTCCATTTCCACCCGTAAGGTAGCACAAGCTTCATCTACTAAATCAATGGCTTTATCCGGTAAGAAACGATCTGTGATATAACGATTTGACATAGTAGCTGCCGCAATGATTGCTTCATCTAAGATTTTTACACCATGATAAGATTCAAAGCGATCTTTTAAACCACGCAAGATACTGATGGTATCCTCAACCGTTGGCTCTTGCACAGTAACTCTTTGGAATCGACGTTCCAAAGCTGCATCCTTTTCGATATACTGACGATATTCATTAAAGGTCGTTGCTCCGATACAACGCAATTCTCCACGCGCTAGCATTGGCTTCAACATATTGCCGGCATCCATACTGCCTTCGGTTTTACCGGCACCAACCAAATTATGAATTTCATCAATAAACAATATAATGTTTCCTTCGGCATTTTTTACTTCTTCCAAAATTGCTTTTAAACGTTCTTCAAACTCACCACGATACTTCGCACCGGCAATCAAAGAACCCATATCCAATTCAATCAGTTTTTTATCCTTTAACGAACTAGGTACATCACCCTTCATGATACGCCAAGCAATTCCTTCCACTACAGCGGTCTTACCAACGCCTGGCTCACCAATCAATACTGGGTTATTTTTCGTCTTACGAGATAAGATTTGGATAACACGGCGAATTTCATCATCACGGCCAATAATAGGATCAATTTTACCGCTTTTTACATCTTCGACCAAATCACGACCGTATTTACTTAAAGCCTCTAAATTGCTTTCCGCATTTGGTGTATCCATATTTTTGCCACCACGACGTTTCAGTTCCTCTTCCTTGCATGCTTGCTCATTCAGGTGGAACTCTTTCACCAACTGTTTAGAAATATAAGATTTGTTAAACAGTAAGGCGATAAAAACACTGGCAACACTTAGATAGCTTTCCTGAACGGAATCACTCCATTGCTGCGCCTTATCAAATGACTTCGCAACTTCATTTGAGAATTGCGGATTCACATTGGAACTGCGAGCTACCCTGCTCATCTCATCATCAATCATTTGTAAAGCTCTTATCTTATCAATATTCAATCGCTTAAACAGTCCATCTAACACATCGTTTTCAAAGATAGCTTTCAGCATTTGAATTGTGTCAATGGTTGTATGCTGATAGGTTTTACAGATTTCGACGGCATGCATGATAACTTCTTGCAGTTTCTCACTCATCTTTTCAAAGTTCATAGTATCACGCTCCTTTAGCACTCTAACACTTTGATTGCTAACTGTATTATAGCACAAGTTTTAGCACTGTCAACACTTGAGTGCTAATTTTTACTTAAAATGATTTTCATTTAAAGTAGAGGTATGCTATTTTTAAGAATCATTTGCCAATATTTTAATGACTTGTATATTTTATATTCTTGCATCATAACAAAAAGCTATACTGCATATTGCGCAATATAGCTTTTTACATGTATCTGAAAACTTTTTATACACTATTTTTTCCATACACCACTTTTTTTACGAATACGTCCATTACGAAGGACTAACATTTCGCAAAATAGCAATCGTTTGACAATAACGTATTATTCTTGCTCAAGAGCAAGCGTTCTCGTAGTGATATCGCATACTTCAGCAGGTCCGTAATACTGGATAGCTCCTGGATAAACAAAGCAAGTTTCACTCGCCCATTCTTCTCTATGTGCTTCGAAGAATTTGAATGGTTTTCCATCAAGTTCAACTAAAGCCTTTCTGATAACTGGTTTATCTTCGCCATGACGTCTTTCTACGTTCATCATCTTCGTGATTGGCATACCACCGGCAACCCATTCGCTAGCTGGCTTAGAAAGATTAGAAATCTTTGATAAGTAGCCTGTATAACCATACTGGATCAACATAAATGCGTTATATCCTAATGAGTAGCAGTAGTCTGAATCGAAATTAGATGGGAATGCACATCTTCCTTCATATCCAAAGAAATGGTGAAGAGGATTAAATTTACCATTGTATGTACCGGCTTTTCTTCTCTCTTCTAATTTATCTTTTACTAAAGCAGAGAATAATTTTTCTGATTCGATCAAAGAAACCTGCACATTTCCATGTGGATCTCTTTCTAAGAATAACTGCTGCTGGATACCTTCTGGAAGGATTGCAAATACATCCATAGATGCTTTTGTTAAACCATTTTCGATGAAGGCATATTTTTCTTTCCAAGTTGCTAAAGCATTGAATGCTTCTGCTTTGCTGCCTGCTAATAATTCATTGATTTCCTGAATCAGTGCAGAGAATTCAGGAACGAATTCAACAACACCTTCTGGGATGATGGCAACACCAAAGTTCATGCCTTTCGCTGCACGTTTTTCAACAGAATCAGCGATATAATCAGCAATCTGTGATAATGACATCTTTTTCTCAGCTACTTCTTCAGAAATCAAGCAGATGTTTGGCTGTGTTTCAAGAGCACATTCCAAAGCTACATGAGATGCAGAACGTCCCATAACTTTGATGAAATGCCAGTATTTCTTTGCAGAGTTTGCATCTCTTTCAATGTTACCAATCAATTCACTGTATGTTTTTGTTGCTGTATCAAAACCAAAAGAACATTCAATATCTTCATTTTTAAGGTCACCATCAATAGTTTTAGGACAACCGATAACCTGAACACCTGTATTATTAGCTGCAAAATATTCTGCTAATACAGCTGCATTTGTATTAGAATCATCTCCACCGATAATAACGATAGCCGTGATACCATGTTTTTTACAAACTTCAGCAGCGATAGCAAACTGTTCATTTGTTTCCAGTTTTGTTCTGCCAGATCCGATAATATCAAATCCACCAGTGTTTCTGTATGCATTGATATATGCATCATCGAAAGTTAAATAATCATCTTCGATCAAACCACTAGGACCATTTTTAAATCCCAACAATACATTTTCTTTATTGGTTGCTTTTAATGCATCGTATAAACCACAGATAACGTTATGTCCACCTGGAGCCTGTCCTCCAGAAAGGATAACACCGACAACCTGTTTTTTTGCTTCAGATGTATTTGCTCCTTTTTGGAAAGTGATTTCCTTTTTACCATAAGTATTTGGGAAAAGTTCTTTGATCTTTTCTTGATCGGCTACACTTTGCGTTTCCTCACCTTCTACAACACAAATATCTGCAATACCGTTTCTTAGCATTCCTGGAAGTTTAGGTGCATACTCATATCTAGCTTTTTGTAGTGATGAAATTTCCATAATCATTCTCCTTTTCATTTATCTAATTACATCCTAAATTATAAGGCATTCACCTTAAAATGTAAACTACTAAAAGGTCATAAGTATGATTTTAAAGAGTCCAAGACAGATGTCCATGATAATCACTCATACTTCATTTAAAGAGATAGCTTTGAAACAAAAAAGCTTGTATGATATCTTGCTTATTCACAATCTTTGCTACCTTTAGATCTATTGCTTATTCATCCTTTTTTTGCAATATTCTTTTATAGCATCATGTATCCAAAGACCTTTATTACAGAATATACCTTCACCTTTATCTTTTAGATATTCTATTGCTTCTTGATATTGGGCATTGTAAGTCATTGATAGAGATACCCTTAGTTCTTCATGATATGGTTGATCACTTATATGAGCATAAAAATCATCTATTGTGACCTCATTCATAATCTGATTAAATTTTTCTAAATACAGATCCACATAGCTTTCCATTTCTTCGCTTGTCCACTCTTTTAGATAATCATAGTCTAAATATACTTCAACACCACTAACCGTGAATGCGCCGACAGCCCTTAAACTCAGTGGCTCTGTTTTATTGTTATCCATATGTAGACAATCCCATAATAAATCATCTATCCATAAGGGCTTGATTTTTACTCGTATACTGCAACAACATCTATCGTCAACTGTTTCTCTAACATCAATCATACATTCTATAAACAAATCATTTTTACTATACCAAATCATATAGTCTTTCTTCTTCATTTTGTATGCCTTGACTTTTTCCTTTAACATCCTTGGCAATGCTTTTTTTAATTCTCTTAGTTTTCTTTGTTGCTCTCGTTTCATATTCATTCTCCCAACATATCGTAATAGACTCATCTATGGTTATTCTTACCATATACGTTTCCTCATAAAACTTGTTAGTTATAAATACCTATTCATTCGTTTTTTAATTGTATCATGAAATCTCATTCCATTGATAGATAGTTTCTTTTTAATTATAAAAAGACAATCAATTTCTTATTTAAAATCAACTGTCTTTCCTATGTCTTATTCAATTTTATGTGTTAAATGAGTGCCTTTCAGTTAACACCCTGTTAAAAGCGGTTTTGCCTTGTAAATACAGCGTTTTCCGCTTAGTAGTGTATATTGTCTCTTGTTTTTTGTGCCCCCCTTGTTAGATAACGGGGGCTTGATAAGGCTCGCTACGCTCGCCAGCAAGCTGGCGTGGCGATATGTCTTACGACCGCCACCGCTGGCGGATCACTCCGTCGATTTGCAACATTTTGAGCGTATCTCCCATACAAACTGAGATTTATTGCTCTAACACGAAATATGAATCGTATTCTGTTCCGTCATGACCTATTAGTTTTTCTTCCGAGAGTTTAAAACCTAAGCTTCTCAATGCTGAAATGCGTTCCGTCGCTGATGTAATCCCTTTTGTGGCTATTTTATCACAGTGAAACAGTGTATATGTATGTTCAATTATCAACTTTAGAATTGAAACAATCTCACTTGCAATTTCATAATCACTCCGAATATCTAATCTAAGTAAACCACAATTTGTAAAATAATCATCAGCTTCTCTGTGGAAAAGCTCTATCGTACCTATCGCTTCATTCGTTGCCTTTGAAACAATCGTCCAACGGACAAATCCTTGTCTCTTATACTCCCAAAGCCAGTATTCAATTGCCTGCCCCATTCTGTTTTCAGTTGTATAATGAAAATCATCTTCACCACAATTATCACTATTAAAAAAAGGTACAGATTTCTCATCAGAATAAACTTTTAACAAATCTGCTTTATCCTCCTTGTTTGTTAATCTTAACATATAATATTCATTCTCATAGTTAGGACAATTTTTATATACATCAACCATTTTGTTAATCCCCCTTGATAAATTCCAATTTGCCTTTACTTGTATTATACCATGCTGTTATAAACATTGTCATTTCTTTTCTACTTTTGAAAAGTTACTTCTCAGTCCATGATTTGTAAAGGGTGCTATATAGCATTGCTTACGCAATAAGCCCTTGACAAACCATAGCCCGATAAGTGTAGAGTAATCAAGCAGAAATGAAATAGTCTGCTGTTTCACGATATAGAAAAAGACGCTCTTTTTCAAGCGTCGTTCTTCCATAACTCTGCATTTCTTTGTATAAGTCGTTACATCAGGCTCTTTCGTTTGTTGTAATTTCGTTGTAATTTTCTTTATTTTTCTTCTGCTGTTTTGTCGATAGACACTGTATTTATGCGGATTTTCTAAATTTTTTATCCGTTTTTCGTATTATAAAAGTAGGAAAAATATCCTAGTGATAAGAAAATTAATCAAATTATAAAATGTAGTTTGCATGTATGAACTAGAAATAACATTAATTTTCATAATCAACGCTAGTTTATTATGAAAAGGTAATATAACTTTTATCCATCGACAGGTTTTTCTTTTTAACTTTTCTCAATACTCTTTTCATTTTAACCAACGAGAGTTTGAAAACAGGGTTCTGTTCATAGGGGAACAGGTAATGCCATATATTGTAATAGAAATCAATTCTGCAAATCGAGGTTGTTCTATTTATTCTTTTTGGGTTTTGGATTTGGCAATTCATCATACATGGCATCAAATAAGCCAGTCAAGTAATCCTCGTCGTCAACATCATCAACAAGTAACATCTCTTTTGCTCCTTCATATGGCAATTCATGCACAGCATTTGGCATATATGAAATGGCTGATTTTACTGGTTTCACGAGTAATCGATCATCATATATTCCGCCGACAATCTTGCCCTTATAATAGAGTATAAATTCTCCCATCATTGCTCTATATGATACTTCTTCCAACTCATATAACTGCCCTAAAATAAATTCTAAATATTCTTTGCTCGATGCCATAATTTCCTCCTCAAATTCTAATTTCATATTCATTACCTACAAATGACTGACCGTGCCATTTCCGATGAGAAGATTTTCTCCTGTGGAAGTCAAAATCCCGTGCAGATGCTTTGCCCAATCTTCCATTGTCATAGGCACTTCTCGTTCTGCTTATCTTTCCACAAAATCAGGATATCCGGAAACAAGCTGTTCCATTGCTTGAAGATTGTAAATGGCATCTCCCTTGCCACTTCACGATTTTCTTCTTTTTGAACCTATCGGAATTTTTGACAAGTTGAATTTTCATTCAGTTCGCCTTCACCATAAATATGCTTAATGTGTTCTACAACATTAGTTCGTGAAGTCTGAAACAAGTCTGCCATCTGTTGTTGCGTAAGCCACACCGTTTCATCTTGCAGGAGGTGACCCATTTGGGTTGTGACTTGAGATAATCAATCATCTCCTAAATTCGTTCTTTTTCCTGCCTAGTAATTCACGTTGGCAACCATCGCTGATATTCTGGGCAAAGATAAGTCTACTGTCGCAAAAGAAATAAAACTTCACCGTACAGAATGCCTTTAGAACGCTCTTCTTATTCTTCATACTTGCTTCACACCCATAAAATCAGTCTTTCCAAGAAAACATTATATACATATATAGAAAATAATATTTTCAAGAATATAGGTATCGACATTTCCACATTACCTTCGCTAGACAAGAGAACCCTACTTTTCTTTTCTTGACATCAATACGATACTTTCAACGGTATTCCCTTTGTCCCACAAAAGCTCCGTAACTTCCCCGCCATCCTT
>NZ_CEVYEL010000078.1:0-9232 GCF_982403165.1 Longicatena sp. | reverse complement strand
ATGGACAAAAATGTTTTAATTATTTTGTGTGTCTACTTGACACAAGCTGATCAATGGGAACGTTTGATCGTTGAATTATGGAACTTGTCCAAGGCTGATGCGTGAAAGGGTATCTTGTAGAGGTATTCCATCAGAGGAAAGTTATTTCAATATCATAATCTCAACATAATTTAGGAAAATACGGTGAGGATCATCGGAAGTTAAAGCCTGAAGAAGTACTGGTGACAGCAGACAAGGTATCAGGAAACGATAACAGTGATGTTATCACTCATAGGGATATGAGGAAACTCCATAGTATTGTTCCATTAGGATTATAGAATTTATCAAGAAACTACTTCGTAATAACAATATATGTATAAGGGTGGTGAGAAGATAAATTATATAAATCATGTTAAGATAATTTCGTTGTAAAGAGAACCGTAAGAAAGTGTTTCACATATTGGTTGTGTAAATAGTAGTAATTACGTAAGTGTATCAAACAATGAAAGGGTAACATGATATTCACAAACGTTAAGTATACTGATGAGATTTGAGCAGCGTCATTGGAATTCAAGCAAAGTCAGGAGAAATCAAAAGCGTAAGTGAAAATGTGAAACATAGGCAATAAGAATGCAGTAAGGTGAAATAACTGCGCTAGATAAGGAAATAGGAAAAGACCTATGTGGACATAATGAAACAGATACGTAGCGCTATTCTTGATTGATGTATTGTAATTTGATGGAAATCGCGAAGTAAAAAGATGAATATCTTATACAAAGACATGAAAGAGAATGGTCGTGATAAACATACAAATAAATAGTAGAGCCTTCTATACAAGTGAATTGAGATAGAAGGCTTTTTTTAGTGACAGATTGACTCCTAATGATTCTGAATATTCGAATATCATTTATGTTAAAGATGTAAATTGATAATCATAAAAAGAGAACTGTAACGCTTAACAGTTCTCATAATAGGAAATGAAGGGTAATGTTATGAAACTATTCTCCTAGCTCTAATGTAGCTACTAGAGGATTGTGGTCAGACAATTTAGAAGGAATCATTTTAACTTCTTTGATCGTGATGTTTTTTGACACAATGATGTTGTCGACACTGTTTACTTTCATAGTATCATCAACGCCATTATACGTATCTAACCATTTGCCATCTAAACCATTGGCAATATGATATTTTTCTTTAAATGCATCAAATTCTTTTGTGGACTGATCGGCATTAAAATCACCAACTGCAATTACATATTTGCAAGTATCGCTGTCCATGGCTTTCATTAAGGTTTCCATCTGCTGTTTGCGCAATTTCTGATCTTCATAGCTTAAATGAGTGTTATAGAAGGCGATTTCTTTGCCGTCTTTTTCAATTACGACACGCTGATATAAACGTGGTTCAATAGGATTCTTTGCGGATACAGCATCCATCTTTGCTTCGGATTCTTTATTGTCTGGATCATAGTCTTTGTAAGCATCCGCCAATTCCTGTGCGATTTCTTTACCAGCAAATAAATCGCTATACAATTTAGTAGCATCTTTGCTCTTGAATTCATATTTCGATACTGTCGCAATACCATATTCACCACCGGAGAAAGCGATGGCATTTGAGAAGAATGCATCCTTGTAAGGATCAACTTTGAATTTGCTGACTACATCATAGTGATTACGTCTTGTCATGTTATCGACTTCTTGAAGTCCGAAAATCTCAACACCGTTTTCTTCCAATAATTTACGCTGTGCATCTACATCTGGCTGTGATTTTGCGTCAATGTTGTTTGATGCGACAACCAGTGTATTGCCGCTTGTTTCCTTTTTGTCCTTGTCGGCATTGTTGTTAGAACATCCTGTTGCAGTTGCCAATAAAGTCATGGCACATAAAGCACATAATAATTTTTTCATAGTTTCCTCCTGTTTTACGAACATAAACATGTAAAGCTGGATCCAGAGCAGAACGATATCTACATGAAACTACAAAAAAAGGCATAAGTTTTTCCCCAAAAACTCATGCCTGATTGAACAGTAACACGTTTTATCATTTCGCTTCTAACTTTTACACACAAATGATAAGCGTTTACATTTCGTTTGTCAATCCCTTTTTTTAAAAAATTTTTATTTGCGATATTTACAATTTGTGAAAAAATGTTATCATGAAAACGTTTTATAATTCTAGAAAAGGAAGTGGTTTCATGACTTGGTATCGAAAATTATGGGTTGCCTGTATGCCTCTTTTGTTGTTTCTTCCTATAGTTTCTATCATGGCTAGTATCAGTCAGCTACTTGCTGAAATCCTTCCTTTTATGACACTATTTGTTCGTCTGGATGCCTTGTATGCTAAGGCGCTGCCTTTCTTACTGGCAGGCTTTGTATCTTATCAGTTTTGTAGACATAAGGATGGCAGTGTTGTCTTATCGGCAATGATTGCTTATTTACTCATCATCAGTGTTTTACAAAGTGAGGTTTTGAATGAGGCTTTTGCTTATCAATGGCATGTAGATGTGGCTGTAGATTATATTCAAAATCCATTGACTGCCATCTTATGCGGATTGGTTGCGGCAAAGCTATTTGAGCGGTTTTCGCAAGTACAGTTGCCCAAAAGTCTGGCTTTTTTCAGTGGACGTCGTTTGGTCCCGATATTAACTATTTTCATCATGTTGGGATTGGCTGTTCCGTATTACTTTATCTGGACATTTACAATACGTCAATTGTTCTCTTTAACAGCTGTATTATATGAGCATGGAATAGTTGGGGCAAGCATTAGTAAAGTCCTGAATAGTGGACTTGTGATTGTTGGTTTACGTGATATCAGTGATGGTTTTTATATCCTTCCCGGTTTTCAGAAGGGCATTACCGTCATGCAATATGGTGTAATGCCTGCATTTATGCTTTCCTGGATGGTATTCCTTCTTCATAAGAAACGATATCCCATGGCTATTTTTGTGAGTTTGTGTCTGTTACAATGCCTCTTATCACAGGCTAGTGACGCTTTTGTGTTGTATTTGTTTATCAGCGCACCGCTATTATGGCTTGTATATTGCATAGGGAGTGGCTGTATATTTTATTTGGCTTACTTTTCTGTTTCAGGTGGATTGCTGACGGTCGTTTTTGGTAGTATCTATATCAGCTTGCTATGGCTTTCTTATAAAAGACAGTGGCTTTATTTACCCCAGGAAAAGCGTGGTGCTATCCATGATGAATATGTCGTAGAACTGTTAGAAGTTTTTGGCGGCATGGAGAATATAAGAGTGATGAAAGCGATGAATCGCAGCTTATTTATCACTGTGTATGACATGGATTTTGTAGATGAACAACGATTACAAAAGCTGTGCGCTTATCATCTTGCAAAGGATGAATACTGCTATGAATTGGCGGCAGGTAACCAGGCATTTGCTTTGCAGCAAGCGTTGCAAAGGTTACAGGAAAAAGAATTACAGCAATTGCTGTTGTAAAAGGAGGGACATCATGCAAATCATACATGTTTACAACAACAATATTGTTTCGGCAATTAGAGGCAAACAGGAAATGATCATTGTCGGAGCAGGAATCGGCTTTCATAAACGGCCCGGCGATACGGTAGATGAAAAACGCATTGAAAAGACATATACCTTTGAAGATGAACAGAAAAAACAGCTGCATATGCTGTTGGAACGTACACCTATTTTGTATTTTCGAATTGCTGAAGTCATAGCCCGTAAGGCATGCGAGACTTTAAAAATAGAAGTGAGCCCACAGCTATTGATCTCATTGAGTGATCACATCCATTATGCGGCAGAACGTAAGAAACAGAATATCAATGTTCCTAATTTCATGTTAAATGAAATCAAAACATTGTATAAAAGAGAATTTAAAGTGGGTCTGTGGGCGTTAAAGCTCATTCAGGCAAATACGGAAATCAGTTTCCCAGAGGATGAGGCTGGTTATATTGCCATGCATATCGTCAATGCCACATTAAACAATGGTGGGCGTAGCAGTAATGTATCAAAAATCTTACGTTTCATTAAAGATGTACAGCGAATCGTTGAGGAAACGTATCAGGTTCATCTTGATGAGAATGAACTTAACTTTTCACGTTTTATTACGCATTTAAAATTTTTGGGACAGCATATGTTTTCAAATCAAAAGACGAAAAAAGAAGAGCTTGGCGATTTGTATGCCTTTTTGATAAAACGCAATGATAAAATGGAACATTGTATTCATCAGATCAGAGAAACGATCAAAGAAAAATATCATTATGAGCTACAGGAAAATGAACAGGTGTATCTGATGATCCATATTGGAAAGCTGATTGATTAAGATGAAACTACAGAAATTAGGAAGAGCCCTCATGTTGCCAATCGCCGTCTTCCCGGCTGCGGCATTGCTTATGGGGATTGGCTATGCATTAGAAGAAAGTGGTATGGAAAATCTATATTTTATGGCAATGATCTTGCAGAAAACAGGAAATGTTATCATCTCTCAGATGCCAATGATTTTTGCGATCGGTGTAGCTTATGAACTAAGTGATGATAAAAGTGGTTTAGCTGCCTGTAATGGATTATTATGTTTTCTTATTATCACCAGTTTGCTTTCGGTATCGAATGTCTCTTTTTTAGAAGATACCTTGCGCTTTCGGGTAGATGAAGCTTTTGGCAATATTAATAATCAGTTCATTGGGATTTTAAGTGGTCTGTTAGCTGCATTTAGTTATCGTCGTAAACATGTTTCTACAAACTATTTACCTGCTGATTTTAGGGTCTTGGTTTATACCTCCATCTTTGCTATGCTTTGTTCCATCGTTTTATATATCGTCTGGCCTCTCATTTTTACATTGCTTATTTCCATTGGCACCATGATCAAGGATATGGGACCTTTGGGCGCAGGTATTTATGCGTTTTTAAATCGCCTGTTGGTTCCATTGGGATTGCACCATATGTTAAATTCTATCTTTTGGTTTGATGTGATTGGTATTAATGATATTGGCAATTATTGGGCAGGCACGGGAATACGCGGAGTCACGGGCATGTATCAGGCAGGGTATTATCCAATCATGATGTTTGGTGTGGTAGCCATGGCTTTGGCGATGTATCAATGCTGTTTTATTACGCGGAAAAAGAAGATGAAGCCGTTTTTTGTATCCTCTGCTATTGCGTCGTTTCTCACCGGTGTTACGGAGCCATTAGAATTCTCCTTTATGTTCTTATCTCCATTGCTCTATGTGATGCATGCTTTACTGACTGGTATTTCGGTGTTTATGGCAGCCAGCTTACAATATATTGCTGGCTTTAGCTTTAGTGCCGGGGCTATTGACTTTGTATTGGCGAGTTCGCTCCCTATGGCAGTAAAACCATATATGCTATTCGTTCAAGGTGGGCTTTTCTTTGTGATATATTATGTGCTATTTCGATTAATGATCAAGAAATTTGATCTTTGTACTCCGGGAAGAGAGAATGATCAAAATGAGCCGTTTCAAGAAGGAAGTATTGCTGCTGAAGATTTGAATGAGATGGCAAAAGTCATCATTGAAGGCTGTGGCGGGGCAGAAAATATCATTGCGATTCATTCCTGTATCACACGTCTTCATATCACATTAAAAGATCAGGATAAGTTTGTTTTTAAGCGCATTCGTCAAAATGGTGCTGCCGGTTATTTAAAGACAAAAGAAGAAATTCAGATTGTGTATGGTGCGCATGTGGATGCTATCATGGATGTATTAAAAAATTATCAATTGTAATCAGTTAAACGACGGGGAAGCCATGCAACGTATAGAAAGATACAGAAAACTTCATGGCAATTCTTTCAAAGATTGCTTCTTTTTATGATGCCCATCATTGAAAATCATAAACTTAATGTTTTGTTCATACGGTAAGTTTGTTATAATAGTAGATGCTGGAGGGATACTATGTCCAATACATTTCATAAAGAAGATTTTTTTCATGTTGTAAAATCATATGGCATAACTTTGCAGGATACGCAGCTGCAACAATTTGCCATGTATGCTGCTATGCTCCTTGAATGGAATCAAAAAATGAATTTGACGGCGATTACGGATATGGATGAAATCTATGAAAAACATTTTCTGGATTCTATATTGCCCTCCTTTGATGTAAAACTGAAGGGTACTTTCTGTGATGTTGGGGCAGGTGCTGGGTTTCCTAGCATCCCTTTGAAAATCGTTTACCCTGACTTAGAAATTACGATTGTAGAAACATTAGGAAAACGAATTACTTTTTTAGAAGCTCTGTGTCATCAGCTGAAGTTAAACAATGTGCATTGTGTACATGCAAGAGCTGAAGATTATGCGAAAGAACATCGGGAAAGCTTTGATATCGTCAGCGCAAGAGCGGTTGCAAACTTAACAATGCTTTCAGAATTATGCATTCCGTTGGTAAAGGTAGGCGGTATGTTTTTGGCATTAAAGGGTGCCAATGCGCTAGAGGAGTATGCGTTGGCTGAAAAAGCAATTCGCCTTCTTGGATGTGAGGAGAAACGCAGGGATGAAAAAGTGCTGTCGGATGGTTCCAAAAGGGTCAATTTTGTCTTTGAAAAGGTAAAGAAAACCCCATTGAAATATCCAAGAGCATTTGCGCAAATAAAGAAAAATCCCCTTTGAGGAGGAATAGAATGGAAGATACAAAGATGATAGCAATCGATTTGATTGAACCGAATCCATATCAGCCACGCTTGGAATTTGATCAAGACGCGCTAATGGATCTGGCACAATCAATTCGTGAAAATGGTTTGATTCAGCCAATCACCGTACGAAAGGTTAATGATAAATATCAAATCATCGCCGGTGAACGTCGATTCCGTGCATTACGTTTAAATGGTGCTGTAGAAGTACCGGCAAATATTATGGATGCTGATGAAGTACAGATGGCAGAAATGGCATTGGTTGAAAATATTCAAAGAGAGAATTTAAGTGCCATAGAAGAAGCCAAATCGTATGTGGAAATCATGAAATATGCTGGCATTAATCAATCGCAGCTGGCTTTACGTGTAGGTAAATCACAAAGCTCTATTGCCAATAAAATTCGCTTGTTAAATCTGGATGAGGAAGTACAGGAGGCAGTCAGTGCACGCCGTATCAGTGAACGTCATGCCCGTGCTTTGTTAGGCTTAGATGAAGAAAAACAGAAACAGACATTGCAGAAAATAGAAAAAAGAGGTCTGACCGTTGCACAGACAGAAAAATTATTAAAGGAAGAGGCACAAGGGCCAAAACCAAAGAAAAAAGTTATGCTGAAAGGCATTAGTAAGAGTATACGTATTGCTTTAAATACCATTCATCAAGCGGTAAGCATGGTGAATCGGGCAGGCTGTGAGGCACTCATGCAGGAAGAAGAACGTGAGGATGATGTCATCATAACCATACGCATTCCGAAATAGAAAGGTCTGGTTACATATGGGAAAAATTATTGCTGTTTCAAATCAAAAGGGGGGCGTTGGTAAAACGACCACTTCGATTAATTTAGCGGCAGGGTTAGGATATTTAGGTAACAAGGTTCTGTTGGTAGACTTTGATCCACAGGGCAACGCAACACAGGGAGTCGGTGCTGAAGTAGGTGAAGATAAACTTTCTGTATACAATTTGATTATGGAACATTATGAGGTGAGAGACATTCGTAAAAAGTTATCATCACCTCCGATAGATATCATACCAGCCAATATATCTTTAGCAGGTGCCGATTTGCAGATGGTAAAATTTGAGGTTGGAAAAGAAGAATTATTAAAAAACAAATTAGAACCGATTAAGGATGAATACGATTTTATCATCATTGACTGTCCGCCTTCTTTAGGCTTGTTGAATACCAATGCCTTAACGGCGGCAGATTCGGTTATTATTCCAGTACAGTGTGAATATTATGCGTTGGAAGGTGTGACACAACTTTTATTAACGATTCGTCTGGTACAGCAGCTGTTTAATAAGAATCTGATGATTGAAGGTGTGATCTTAACGATGTATGATGGACGTACGAAATTAAGCGTAGAAGTGCAACAGGAAGTTCGTCAGCATTTCAAAGATCGTGTATATAAAACCTATATACCTCGAAATGTAAAATTAAGCGAGGCACCATCACGTGGTATGTCGATTTTTGAATATGATGTACGTTGTGAAGGAGCAAAAGCATATGCCGGATTAGCGAATGAGGTTGTCCGCATGAATAAGAAGGCGAAGGCCAGATAGGAGGTAAGCGTCAATATGGCAAAAAAAGAGAACAATGCCAGACTGGGCAAAGGACTATCGGCTATCTTTGGTGAAGATGTCAGCAATGTTTTAGAAGACATTCAGCAAGGGAAAAGCGAGGTTCATGAAGACAGCAAGTTTGAGGTGGATGTTAAGGATGTAAAACCGAATCCTTATCAGCCAAGAAAACACTTTGATGATGATAAGATTCAGGAATTGGCAGATTCGATTAAATTACATGGTGTGTTTACACCAATCTTAGTTAAAAAAGCAGTCAAAGGTTATGAACTAATTACCGGTGAGCGTCGTTTACGTGCCAGCAAGCTAGCTGGGTTAAAGCGTATTCCGGCCATCCTGATGGATTTTGATGATCAGCAGATGATGGAGATTGCCTTATTGGAAAACATTCAGCGTGAAGATCTGAATGCTATTGAAGAGGCGCAAGGCTATGAAAAGCTGATTAAGAAACTAGGATATAAACAGGAAGAATTAGCACATCGTATTGGGAAATCCCGTGAACATGTTGCCAATATGTTACGATTATTAAAATTGCCTGCATCTGTGCAACAGCATGTAGTGAATAATGAACTCAGCATGGGGCATGTACGCGCCCTGTTATCCTTGAAAGATCCAAAACTCATGGAAGAGGTAGCGCAAAAGGCAATACAATTGCATTTATCTGTGCGTGCCGTGGAAACGCTTGTTAAAAATATGAATGAGCCTAAGCCGGAACCGGTGAAAAAAGAGCGAGACGTTAATCTGGATCAGGTAGAGAAACGATTACAGAGTCGTTTTGGCACAAAAGTAAAAATTGATGAAAAACAAATTGTCATTAAGTATCATGGCAACGATGACCTCAATCGTGTACTTGAGATGATTGGCGGATTAGATGAAGAAATGTAAGAAAGATGCGATGTATTCGTGTCTTTTTGTTTGCGAATTTTCATGGTGATAAAGACGATAGAAAGGACTATAGTATAACTTTTAGTAATAAAAAAAGAATTGTGATAGTACAATCATATGCACAATTCTTTAGGTCATATAAAAAATTATTTGTTTTTTAAAATATTATGCCGGATATAAGCAA
>NZ_CEVYEL010000077.1:0-9248 GCF_982403165.1 Longicatena sp. | reverse complement strand
GTGTTGCCGAAATTGGGGTATAGCCAAGCGGTAAGGCACCAGACTCTGAATCTGGCATTTCCTTGGTTCGAATCCAAGTACCCCAGCCATATAAAAAATGAAGTCGCAGATGCGACTTTTTTTGTGCAAAAATGATTGCTGGGGTGCTTGGATGTGTTAGTTTATAATCAAGGTAATTACCAAAAAAAGTGCTCGTCTTCCTTTTGGATTTCTTGCACTTTTTTCATTCTTTATCGTTTCTCCCCTAGTTATGTCCCTTACGATTACAGATGACCTATTGTATCACCTGTATCATTTTAGCCTATAGAAAAAAGGCAAAAAATCTTTTTCCTTTAAATAGACGCAATACGACATTGCATAACTTTGGTAAGAAAATCTTTCTTATATGTTCTTCCTAATTTCACTTTTTTTTGATTACTTAATAAAATATGCGATTTTTCAATCTTATTTATATGACAGAAATTCACAAGCATCCCATTAGATGCCTGTATGAAAACATCCCCTTTAAAATTTTTCAACTTTTCTCTATTACGATATATCTGCTTGGACGTTGCATAATTCAAATAATTTCCTTCTGAATATATACAAATAATTTCTCGCAAGTAAACCACCATCTCATTGCCTTCCTCATCCTTTGCGATAAGATAACGATTTCTACGATCCAGCTCCTCTTTCACATCTTTCATATAAGTTTCAAACACAGTATCCAAATCATTTTTTCCTATAAAACGAAACACTTGATATTCATAACCAACCATTGATAACTCTGTATGGCTAGTTAAAAATAGCAGTAAAGCATTCTTATATAATGAATGAATTTTCGTAGCTAGCGCAAAGCCATCCATATGCGGCATTTCGATATCCAACAGATACGCATCATATTCTTGTGATAGATCAATCGTCCTATCATCAGCCAAAACAACATCGAAATTTATGTTATCAAGGCTTTTTAATTTCTTGTATATCATATCACGCATATCTTTGCTATCATCACATACAACAATTTTATAATTTTTCATAACCCATGCCCCACCTTTTTACTGTTGCATTATTTCACTGTTGCGATAAAGCGATGCATGATATCCTTTGGTAAGATAATTTGAAATGCATAGCCATCCTTTTGAAATTGCAAAATGCCTAGCGTATTTTCGGTTTGTAACTTTGCCTCAATCTTTCCTAGCTGTACCGTTTTTGCCGAAGTCAGTTGTTCTAATTCATATCCATGACGCTCATTCACTTTATTCACAATCAAATGTAATAAAGCATGTTTTTCATTGACATAAAAAGAGTATGTGCCACTAAGTGCTGCCCATGCATCTGATGCACAATCCTTTTTTGTAAAGGATATTTCAAATTGTCCATTGCTTACAGAATCAGCTATGTCAGCTACTGCATCTTCGATAAAAGCTACATCTACACCATAGTTTTTTTGGATATCTTTACTGTTCACATTTGTCATCATACCGTTTTCACAAACAGCTGTTTCCTTTTTTTGCATTATTACAAAAAGCATGAATATACCTATCAAAAGAATACTTATAAAGATAATAAGGTTCTTTTTTTCCTTTATCATAATTTTCACCACCGTTTATATTATACTATATTTTTATATAACATCATAGAAAGCATCACTTAATTATACAATTCTTTACCGTTTTTTTATAATACGTAGTTTTTCCAGTATGTTCATCCCAAATTTCTGTTGGTTGCATTCCATACCTAACTCTCGCTAATAAACTACTATCTGAGAAATACTTACCTGTTTGTTTTTTCATTGTGCCTAACTCACAAGTTTTAGAAAAATGTTTACCTTTTTTATTATAACCACTAGCTAATATATAGCTTGAATACTTTTTTTCTCTAGATTGTGCTTTACCTATCCATCCATTTTCATAAATCTCACCTGTCTTAATTGTTAATATAGTATCATATTTTGTTTTACCACTAACAGATTTCGTGGTTGTGACCTCACCTTTTGGTATACCTAAAATAGTAGTTGCTATTGCCAGTAACGAAATTTTAAATTGCATGGTACTTGGAACCAAACTAGCAAAACTTAAAACAATATTAGCTAAAGTATTTAACGAACCAATCTTACTTTTTGATTGAAGATTATTATCATAACTATATAAATATTTTTTAGTAATACGTTTTTTTCCATTACTTGTTCTAATCTTTGAATTTTCATATATAACTTCTTCTTTAACAACATATTTATCAAGTTTTGCATTAATTTCTTCAATATCGGACGATTGCTTCACTATGTTTTCATATGTTTTAGGATTTAAAACTTTCTTATCTTTTATAGCCTTTTCTTTGATTTCTTCATCTAAAGAACTTGATTCTTTACCATAAACTACCTGCATACTGCTGAAAAGCATCAATAAAGCCATACTAAAGTTAATAACTTTTTTAAATTTCATATTTTCATACCTCATCTTTCACTAGCATTATAAATATCTCACCTCTTTCTTTCCATATACCTGCTATGATTTTGCATTCTCTGCTAATCTTTTACACAGTAATCATCGTAATTGCGTATTGGGATATGCTTTTCAACTATATCGCATAAAGAAAAGATGGCACATGTTTCATACCATCCATCTTATACCTTATGCATGTTTTAAGAAAGCTACATATCCTCTTGTTGTTTCATAGATATCTGCTTTTGAGGCGATTTCCCATGGTGCATGCATATTATGCAATGCGACACCACAGTCAATGACTTCCATATCATATTGTGCCAGAATATAGGCGATCGTTCCTCCGCCGCCCTGATCAACTTTACCAAGCTCAGCTGTCTGATAAGATACGTTTTCTTTTTCCATGATATTTCTTAAAGCTGCGATATATTCTGCATTTGCATCATTACAGCCACCTTTTCCACGTGAGCCGGTGTATTTATTAAAGACAATACCTTTTCCCATGTATGCGGAATTTTTAGGTTCCATAACAGATGCATAGTTAGGATCAAAGGCTGCACTTACATCACTGCTCAGCATGCGAGAATTAGCTAATGCGCGACGTACTTTTAATTCGCTGTAATCTCCCAAACAATTCATGACTTCTGCCACCATATTTTCAAAGAATTTTGATTCCATACCGGTTGCCCCGATACTTCCAACTTCTTCTTTATCCACTAATAAACAAACAGCGCTACGATCAATTTCTTGCATCTCTAATAAAGCCATTAAAGATGTGTATGCACAGATGCGATCATCATGACCATATCCCATTACCATACTGCGATCCAATCCATAATCTCTTGCCTTGCCGGCAGGTACAACTTCGATTTCCGCAGATACAAAGTCATCTTCTTCGATCTGATAGGTTTCTTTCAACAGCTTTAAGACATTCATCTTCACTGCGTCTTTTTCTTCATCCTTAAGAGGAATGCTGCCTACCGTGATATTTAAGTCTTCACCCTCAATAACCACACTACCTTTTTTACCTAGCTGATCACTTGACAAATGAACTAATAAATCACTGATACCGACAACCGGATCATTTTCATTTTCACCAATGTTCACCTGCACACTGCTGCCATCTTTACGAACGATGACACCATGCATCGCAAGTGGCAATGTAACCCACTGATATTTTTTGATACCACCATAATAATGGGTTTCCAGCATTGCCAGATCTTTATCTTCATATAAAGGATTCTGTTTTAAATCCAGACGTGGGCTGTCAATATGTGCACCAAGAATTTTCATTCCTTTTTCTAAAGGTTCTTTACCAATCAAAAATAAGGCAATGGTCTTCCCCATATTATTCGCATACACCTTATCACCTGGCTTTAAAGTTTCCTGATTGCGAATGACATCTTCCAGATTACGATACCCGTGTGCTTCCGCAATTTTTATACTTTCTGTAACACATTCTCTTTCTGTTTTACATTCCGAGATAAATTTCTTATAGCCTTCAGAGAAGTCCATGACTTCTTTCATCTTTTGCTCATCATATTTGTTCCATGCAATTTCTCTCATTTTCATTTCCTCCATTCTGTATGACATTATATAACTGTTTGCCTTTTGATTTCAACTTAAAAACTTTCTATGTTCAACAGCTTTTTACTCAATGCTATGTAAGCAGGATCCGGGGAT
This sequence comes from Longicatena sp., assembly GCF_982403165.1. Classification (NCBI taxonomy): domain Bacteria; kingdom Bacillati; phylum Bacillota; class Erysipelotrichia; order Erysipelotrichales; family Erysipelotrichaceae; genus Longicatena; species Longicatena sp. The sequence continues at coordinate 5,142 of NZ_CEVYEL010000077.1, read as the reverse complement.
GAATTTAATATCGTAATATCATGATGACCATCCTCTGTTTGACAAGTTCCATGCTTCTCTAGCAATTCTAAGACATGGCGGCTGGTGCCGGCATTGCCATCCACAAGAGCTATTTGATTTCCTACGATATGACGTATCTGTTCACGGAAGAACACAAAATGTGTACAGCCTAATACGATACTATCTATACCTGATAGATCATAAGGGGCAAAGTATTCCCTTAGCGTAGCTTCCACAAGAGCATGATCTTCCAACTTATCTTGTTCAACTAATTCTACTAACTTAGGAGTTGGTAATTTATAGATACAATGCTCTTTCTGATAGCGTGACATCAGTAACTCAAATTTTTTCTCTTTCAAGGTGAAGCGTGTTGCCATAACGATGACCTGTTGAGCCTGCTTTCCTTCAACAGCAGGTTTTAAGGCTGGTTCCATACCAACGATTGGTAAGTGCGGATAACGCTTGCGCAGTTCTTCTACACAAGCACTCGTTGCGGTATTACAAGCAATCACAATCGCTTTTACACCTCTATTTACCAATTCATCACATATCTGTATGCAGCGCTGTGTGATGTCTGTACGCGCTTTTTCTCCATATGGCGCAAAGGCAGAATCGCCAAAGTAGAGATATCGTTCTTTTGGCATCCATCTGCGTAATTCTCTTAATACGCTGATGCCGCCAAGTCCGGAATCAAAAACCCCTATTGCTTTTTCTATTTCCGTCACATCATCACTCTCCTCATAAATCATTACTGCCTTATCATTATACCCTTTTTTCTTCATTCTTTCATCTAGTTTCAATAAATTTTACACACGGAAGGAAAGTTTCTGCAGACCTTAAATCATTTCGCATTCTCTAGGATTCTTTTCTTACTATGTAAAATTTTAAAATTGCATAAAAATCGTGTGACAATGGTTTTTGAAGCATTAAAAAAAAGCCCATGTTAGAAAAAATAAGATTCATTGAGAAGTATATTGACAGATACTGGAAATAAAGGTATGATATGAATATATTAAGAATCATTCTTAAATATGGAGGAAAGTTTATGAGCAAACATGTAAGTATAGATATACGAGTACCAGTTGAAAATGATAATCCGGCAATACGACGAATTGAGAGCTTATGTATTCGTTGCGGACAATGTAAAGAAGTTTGTAAGAAAGAAATATCTGTCGGTCATCATTATGATTTATTAAAAACAGAGGATACCGCCATTTGTATTCATTGTGGACAATGTGTAAATGTTTGTCCAACAGGTGCTTTGGTTGAGCGTCAGGATTGGATGGAAGTAGCGGATGTCATTAAAAGCGGCAAGAAAAAAGTGGTGGCAATCACGTCGCCAAGTGTGCGCGTTGGCTTAGGTGAAGAATTTGGCATGGAAGCCGGAAGCTATGTAGAGAAACAAATGGTTGCAGCTCTTCGCAGTGTTGGTGTGAATTATGTATTCGATACAACGTTTGCGGCAGATTTGACCATTATGGAAGAAGCCAGTGAACTGATTGATCGCATTCAAAACAAGAAACCATTACCGCAATTTACCAGCTGCTGCCCGGCATGGATAAAATTCGTTGAAACCTATTATCCACAGCTATTACCAAATATTTCATCTAGCAAATCTCCAATCAGTATGTTTGCGCCGACCATTAAAACATGGTTTGCGAAGAAAGAAGGAATCGCTCCTGAAGATATTTATATAGTAGCCATAACCCCATGTACCGCAAAGAAATTTGAAATTACCAGAGAAGAATTTCATGATGCCGCAAACTATCATCATACCCAAGGGTATCGTGACTGTGATAAGGTAGTTACCACAAAAGAGTTAGCGAATTGGCTGCGTGCAGAAAATTTAGATCTAACTAGTGTTGGGGAAAGTGACTATGATAGCCTCATGCCTAGAGGTAGTGGTGCCGGTGTCATCTTTGGCAATACCGGTGGTGTTATGGAAGCTGCTGTAAGAAGTGCCTATTATTTTCTTACAAATGAACAGCCTGGTGATGATTTATTGAAGCTTGAAGCGATACGCGGGCTTGCCGGTGTACGTGAAGCCAGTGTAACGATTGCCGATATTCCTGTACGCGTTGCTGTTGTGCATGGTACAGATAATGCCCGTAAATTTATTGCGCATATGGAAGAAACCAAAACACATTATGACTTTGTGGAAGTTATGACATGTCCTGGTGGTTGCATCGGCGGAGGCGGACAGCCAAAGCATATCGGTGAAGATATGCAGGATATCCGTAAAAAACGCATTGCTTCATTATATGATAAAGATGCTTCTATGAGCTTGCGTAATTCCCATGATAATCCACATATCAAAGCTGTCTATGAAGAATTCTATGGCACACCTTTAAGTACTTTGGCCGAAGCTTTATTGCATACGACCTATCATGAACGCAAAGATTTAGGTGAAGATCCCGCTGTTTACGCAAAGGCATTTGAAGCTGATTCAACTGTAGCAGGAACACCTACATCTTCTGATGTGAAATATCGCTGTACGATCTGTGGCTACATCTATGAAGGTGATATCACAAAGGAAAGCGATGACTACAAGTGTCCGATCTGCGGAGTTCCGAAAGAAATGTTTGAATTAGTTAAGGAGCCTGCTACACAAGCACCTACTGAAGAAACAAGTGCGGATGTAAAATATCGCTGTACGATTTGTGGTTACATCTATGAAGGTGATATCACAAAGGAAAGTGACGACTACAAGTGTCCGATTTGTACGGTTCCTAAAGAAATGTTTGAATTAGTTAAGGAGCCAGCTACACAAGCACCTGCAGAAGAAACAAGTACGGATGTAAAATATCGCTGCACGATTTGTGGTTACATCTATGAAGGTGATATCACAAAAGAAAGCGATGACTACAAGTGTCCGATTTGTACGGTTCCTAAAGAAATGTTTGAAAAGATTGCATAAACAATAGACCTCATTGCCAAAACAATGAGGTTTTTGATTTATTTTTATGAAAGACTTGGCTTCTTTCACATTTTTACGATACAATAATGGACAGTGAGGTATTCCTATGGAAAAAATTAATTCAATACAACAATTAAAAGATTGTTTAAAGGCACATGCCATCGTTTGTACGACAGATAAAAAGGGGATGGTGTATGCTATCCAGCATAAAGATGGTGTTCGCATACAAAATGAATATTCCCGTTTTATGCTTTCAATGGAAGACTTTCTGGCATTATATGGCAATCAGACCTTCTATATTTATGAAGAAGAAATGATAGAAGAAATCGCAAGTGAAAAGGATGAAGAATACTATAGTTGGTATCATAAATAATAGCTGCTTGAGCTTCATCGCCATCTTACGCAACTGCTTAATGAATATTATTAAGCATATGTCGTTCTTGCCTTCACCTTGACTATCATTATGAAAAAAGTACAGGTTACTGATGATCATTTCATCATCAGCTCTCTGTACCTTTTTTAGAATTGATAAGGATTACGGATTATCTTCCTATCCCATTTGCGCATCGCCATACGATACATCGCCTTTGCATGAATCGTATCGTGCCAGATAAAACGACGCATGACCTTTGCCAGTGTCCATGCTTCATCATAATTTCCTATATAAATCTTATTATCTAAAAAATGCTCTTGTTTCTCTAATAATGCAAAAGCCTGTAAACGATTCTCATATATGTTTGTCAGGTTTTGCAGTGATACCTTTATTTCTCCCATATAATAAGACGTGACATTATTGGTATGTTCATACATTGCTTGTGCTGTTGTAGGAATCTTCCCATAAAAAGTCTTACGGGGAAATAGATCAGTGTATAATTTCTTAGGTATGCTTTGATATAAGGTAAGAAAATCATGCGCTGATTGTATGCAACGCTGTTTCAATATAAGATATTCTTCGATATGTAGGCTGTTTCGTTCACTATCAAATAGCACATCACTATCTGCATCCTGCACTTGTAAGGTACTGTCCTTTTCCTGAACTATGACGATATCTTCATTAGCTTTTGGGCAGGTCTTATCTAGCGCACACCATTTTTGATATCGCTGAATATCATGCAACAGTTTACCCTTTGCTTCTTGTAACGTCTTTCCTCTACCACTTGCTCCCGGATAATCTTCACTCCATAAAATGCCACCAATGCCATTATGTTCCCAGATTCCCCTCATATCACATTTCCTGCAAAATATTTTGAATCCATGCACATAAACGGCTGCTTGCCGTTTCCGCAACTTTTAAAACTTCTTCATGGGAATGTTTTTCTTTACAGATACCGGTTGCCATATTGGTTATGCAGGAAATGCCTAAGACTCGCATACCTAAGTAATTAGCCGCTATGGTTTCGGGAACAGTAGACATGCCTATGGCATCGCTGCCGGCACGCTCAAACATGCGTATTTCTGCCGCTGTTTCATAATAAGGACCTTGCCACATCGTATATACACCACTATGATAAGGTATCATTAAACGATCAGCTATTGTCTTTGCCAAATTTCTTAAATCTGAACTATATGGTTCAGACATATCTGGAAAGCGTGGACCAAAGCGTTCATCATTTACACCAATTAACGGATTCACAGAAACGCCATTGATAAAATCATCAATCAGCATTAAATCTCCCTGCTGAAACGTGCGATTGATACCGCCACAAGCATTGGTAATAATAAGATCATGTACCCCTAACATTTTCATCACAAACACCGGAAAGGTAATTTCCTTCATATCATAGCCTTCAAAATAATGAAATCTTCCCTGCATCACCATCACGCTTTTGCCATGCATTTCTCCGATGATAAGATTACCTTCATGTCCCGCTACACGTGAAATAGGAAAGTGAGGAATGCTGTCATAAGGTAGAGTGATAGGATGTTCGATTTGTTCACTTAACTGACCTAAACCACTGCCTAAGATCATCCCTACTTCAGGAGCCTTGTTTATATGCAATTGTATATAAGATTTAGCCTCCATTACATCATCATAAAACATAGTGCTGCCTCCTTTACTTTTTCTTACTTTTATTATAAACGATATAAGAAGAAGAAGGAATACATATCCCTATTTTATTATGGAAGGATACTGATTGAGCAATCGAGTAGGGTGAAATAAATCACCCTTTCACACCACCGTACGTACGGTTCCGTATACGGCGGTTCGTTTTAATTTCAAAGCG
>NZ_CEVYEL010000076.1:0-10269 GCF_982403165.1 Longicatena sp. | reverse complement strand
TCGTATCCTTCAAATAATGCCATGATTTTTCCTCCTATTCGTGTCTTGGGTCGATGTACTTAACAGCATCTGCATAACGACCATAAGTTTTCTTTGCATTGTTCAGAGCTTCTTCAGGGTTAGTGCCCTTTTTAACAGCGTCCATGAATACACCCATGTTTACGTATTCATAACCGATGATTTCATCATTTTCATCAAGACCCATCTTTAAGATATAGCCTTCAGCTAAGTCTAAGTAACGAGGTCCTTTTAATTTTGTTGAGTAAACCGTACCAACCTGAGAACGTGTACCTTTACCTAAGTCTTCCAAACCAGCTCCAACTGGAAGTCCGTTTTCAGAGAATGCAGACTGTGTACGTCCATAAACGATCTGCAGGAACAGTTCACGCATAGCTGTGTTGATAGCATCACAAACTAAGTCTGTATTTAATGCTTCAAGCAGTGTTTTACCAACGATAGCCTCACTAGCCATAGCTGCGGAGTGAGTCATACCGGAACATCCTAATGTTTCAATCAGTGCCTCTTCGATGATACCTTCTTTAACGTTCAGTGTCAGTTTGCAGGCACCCTGCTGTGGAGCACACCATCCAATACCATGTGTCAAACCTGAAATATCTTTGATTTCTCTGGAGTTTACCCATTTTCCTTCTTCAGGAATAGGTGCACAACCATGGCTTGCACCACACTTAACAGTGCACATGTTTTCAACTTCTTTTGAATAAATCATGTCATTTCTCCTTTCTCGCATAATCCATGAAAGATTTACCATAGTGCTACTTTAACGCTTGTGTAGCTGTCTTGACAATGTCATTTTCCTCTATTTAAAATAACATCATCGAGGACGTTTTCCCTACGAAATTTCTATTTGACAATATCTTCACAAGAAATGTCGTCCTACTTCATTATTTTAATTCTTTTCCTATTTTATGTCAACATAATTAGGCCTTTTTATCCTTACCAGAAAGGGTGTAAAAAAGCGTTCCAAAAGGAACGCTTCCCTAAATTATAGCTCATGAACCTGCCTGCTTTGATACCATGCAATCGTTGCCCTTAGCGTGTCCTTCATACTTCTTGGTTGATAATCCAACTGTGTGGTAGCATGTTCATGTGAAAAGCGCACATTAGATGCTAAAGTATAAAGAGAATATGGAGTATATAATGGGCGCTGATGGCGCAGCTTTGCATATCCTGAAATTATAGGGGCAAAGGCTTTTGCCACCCACATAGGTAACATAAACAGTGCATCTTTTCCACATAAAGAGGCGGTTATATCTAGAATATCGGATATCTTATAATATTGATTGGATAAAATATAACAATCTCCTTTTTCTCCATGTTCTAAAGCCGCAATACATCCTTTCGCGACATCTCTGACATCAACAAAGTCGTAACCACCAGAAACACCAGCCGGCAATTTCCCTTCCAGATAATCGCTTATCATCTGCACTAAATAATTGCTCTTGGTTCCATATGGCCCTAAGATACCGGAAGGATGAACAATAACGGCATCTAAACCATTGGCAACCTCATCCATGACCAGTTGTGATGCAAGTGCTTTTGTTTTGGCATATCCACCTTTTACAAGGGACGCATCAAAGTGATGCACCTCAGTAATTATTTGCGGATACGTTTTTTCGGGTATAGCATGTACAGAGCTGGTGTATAAGAAACGCTTTATATGATATTGCTTTGCGAATTGCAGCATCGTTTTTGTGCCTAAGACATTCACATCATAAAGTTTAGCGGATACTTTTCTTTGAATATCAACAATCCCTGCAGCATGCAATAGATACACTTCTTTATCTTGTAAGTTCGCAAAAAAGGGAAGCAAACTGTCCGGTTCTAAGACATCTCCTTTATAATAATGTACATGACTATCATCAGTTGCATGATCCTGCGGCATGATAAGCGCACGTATTTCATAAGATGTTTCATGAAGTTCCTGCAGGATGGCTTTTCCCAAATGTCCGTTTGCTCCTGTTAGTAAGATTGTTTTTTTCATAAACTCACACTTCTTTCCATCATTTTCTGCGCCAACCTTTACGGTATGTGAAAAACGAAATGAAGTTGTGAATATGCTAATCTCTCTCTTATATTATAACGCTATGAAAAGCACTGTACTACTCTTTTACAATGCTTTTACAAATCCTGCATTTTCTCATGCGATATTGCATCAGAAAATCATATTTCAAATGTTTCAGATGAAAAATTACTATAAAACCGACCACTTTCTGCCGTAAAACGAAGCACACAATAATCAGGATCACTTACACCTTGCGGATAATACATCGTATCGTTTTCTTGCCAGATCATTTCTTTCGAAACGGCATCTTCCAACACTTCCATTTTTCCTAACAGCATGACACCGCGAAAAAAACGTTTATCACAAAAATAAATACACGCTTTATCATTCTTTCGATACTGCTCTTACCCGCATCGAAGATGTATTGGTTGTAAAATAGAACACTTTGATACCTTCTCTTTTACGTGGTGGCAACATCGCCTTCGTATTAGGAAATCCTTTCTCATCAACTGAACTGATGAAAGATACACTTTGTTTATCAATTAGGTTCCCGATCGTTTTTACTTTATCGCGCATACATAACGCCTCCTCATATATCTACACTTTACCTGAAAGTCATTTGTTAAGCAATCGTTTTATTGCTTTTCATAAAATCAATCTGTTTTCATGAGGAGGATACGCATAAATCTATTTTACATCAAAAGAGGAAGATGTAGTTCTTCGTTCATATACCAGATCAACGATACCGTTATAGCTGTGTGTATGCAACAAAGTTAATTTTCTTTCAATATCCGTGTTATGAAACAATCGTATGCCTGTACCTAGAAGAGTAGGAATAACATTGATATGATATCGATCAATGCTGTCGGCTTGCATGAATTGATTCACAATGGATGCACCACCACAAATCCAGATATCTTTCCCCGGTTGTGTTTTTAAATGTCTTATCAATGCCACAGGATCTTCCATAGTGAACCTTATCTTTTCAGTAGATGCTTCAGTTTGATGTGTAATGATATAACTGGTAAGAGTAGGATATATCCATTGTTTTGGTGATATTTCAGTACGTAGCTGATGATACGTATTTGCCCCCATAATGACAGTATCTACACCTTGGATAAAGGTTTCATATGTAATCATATCATTTTGATTGGCATCCTCCCCTGCTAACCAAAAAACTTTGCCATTTTTATCAGCGATGAATCCATCTAAACTCATAGCGATAAAAAGAATTGTTTTACGCATAACATAACCGCCTTTCATTGTCTTTTCTAGTATGGCAAATTATAGGCTGTTTATAAGGTGATGGATGGTAATGTAAACTACATATTAAGGCAGCTGTTCTTCTTTTGGATTTCCATAAGCAAACATTAAATGCTTATAAGTCACATTATTTTAAGCTTTTTCATCAAAGCTAGTTCCCTTACAATAACAAAAAAACGATATCTTGCATATCCATTTCGGAATCAACATATCGTTAACCTTATATATGGTGGAGGTGGCGAGAGTTGAACTCGCGTCCAGAAACAGCCCCACGTACAGACATCTACAGTTTAGTCCATTACCAATATTCAACAGGTAACAATGGACAGCTCCTATTGAAGGTGTTCAATTTATTTTCGTGATCAATCCCTTGAACTAGAATTGAACCTTATCCTTCGTAAATGAGATGCTCATCTAGTATGCCAAAGGACAACATACTAGCGGCAGCTGCGAACCTTTGTCGGTTATTAAGCAGCAAAAGCCATTCTCTGGTTTGCACCAAAGATGTTAGCTAATTTAGTTTTTCCGTTTAAATTTAATTGGTTATTACGTAACCACTCGACTGCCGTCTGTACCAAGCGTATCCCTGTCGAAACCAGTACACCCCCGGTTTTAGGTAGTTGTAGTTTACCACAAAATACCGCAAACTACAACTGTCCTAATATTGGTTTTTTAAAGCTTTTTCAATTTCACGTTTCGCATCTTTTTCTTTCTGAACATTTCGCTTATCATGCAAATCTTTACCTTTTGCTAAGGCAATTTCCATTTTCGCTTTTCCCTTTTCCAAATATAATGAAATAGGAATCACCGTATAGCCCTTTAACTTCACCTTTTGTTGCAGCTTTATAATTTCACTCTTATGCAGCAACAGCTTACGGATACGCGTTTCATCGTGATTAAAACGATTGCCGAATTCATATTCCGGGATATGCATTTCTTTGATAAAAGCCTCATTGTTCGTAAAACTGATATATGCATCTTTGATCTGGGCATGCCCCTTACGAATCGCTTTAATTTCCGTACCTTGCAACACCAAACCGGCCTCAAAACGATCTTCCAGAAAATATTCGTGGGATGCTTTCCGATTAAATACGATTACTTTTCTACCAGCTGTCATAGCTTCACCTCTTTAGTTTATGTCAAGGAACAAAAGATATGCCTTTAACGGCCCCTTTTTTCCCTCTTTTTTGTTAACAATGCAAAATCAACTTCACGTTTAAACCGATTTGCATCAATACATCTAACCTGGACTTTTTGTCCCATGCGATACACATTTGCCGTATGCTCACCAATTAGACTGTGACTCACTTCATCATAATGATAATAATCATCTTCCATGGATGAGATATGCACCAAGCCTTCTACCGTATTATCCAGCTCAACAAACATTCCAAACTTAGTAATACCACTGATGACTCCTGCAAAACGCTGTCCGATATAGTTTTCCATATACTCAGCCTTTTTCATATCATCTACGGCTCGTTCGGCATCCACAGCATTACGCTCACGCTCACTTGCCTGGATGGCTGCCTGTTCACACCATTGTTCATCCTGTTTCATTTTATCTACATCTTCAGATGATGTAAAGATATATTTTCGCAGCATGCGATGTACAATCAAATCCGGATAGCGGCGAATTGGTGATGTAAAATGCAAATACTCCTTTAAGCCCAGTCCGAAATGTCCCAAACAACGATTATCATAGCGCGCTTTCTGCATGCTTCTTAACATGAAACTGGATAACACGAAATAATTATCCTGTCCTCTGGCTTCGTCTAATAAAGCCTGTAGCTGTTTTGGATGTACGTCTTGGATACCTCCCTTAAACGTATATCCCAATGTTTTCGCAATACGTGCAAACTCCCGCATTTTCTTAGGTTCAGGAGCTTCGTGAATACGATACATCGATGGCGTTTCCAGCCATTTCATATGCGTGGCTACAGTTTCATTCGCCGCTATCATAAAATCTTCAATGATGCGCTCTGCTTCTCCACGCTCACGTAAGACGATATCTTTTGGTTTCCCTTTTTCATCGACCAGAATTTTAGCCTCTCTGCTATCAAAATCAATGGCGCCAAGTCCTTCTCTGCGTCTGCGAATGATCCCAGCCAATACCTTCATATCTAAGCACATCTTTAACAAATGAGGATAAGCTTTTTGTGTTTTAGCATCACCGGATAATATCTTATTCACATTCGTATAGGTCATTCGCTCATTGCTATTGATCACACTAGGAAAGATACGATAATTCATTACATTGCCTGTACGATCTATCTCCATCATACAAGTTATGGTTAAGCGATCCACATGGGGATTTAAAGAACAAATGCCATTGCATAACGCGTGAGGCAGCATCGGTACGACGCGATCTACCACATATACTGAAGTCCCCCGATGATAAGCCTCTTTATCAAGCGCCGTTTTTTCTTGTACATAATGGGAAACATCCGCAATATGCACATAAAGACGATAGCCTTTTTCTATCTTCTCAATACTGATGGCATCATCTAAATCTCTGGCATCTTCCCCATCAATAGTAATTGTCAACAGCTTACGCAAATCCTCACGATTCTTCAATTCATTTACGTCCACTTCTTCTTTTATGCCAGCTACTTCTGCTTTCACTTTTTCATTGAATTCAGGAACGATATCTTTTTCAAGTAAGATACTTAAAATATCAATCCCCGGATCATATTTATAACCGATTTCCTTTTCAATATGACATTTTAAAACCGTTCCATAACTATCAATATGAAGCAGAACTTTAGAATCATTCACCAATTTAAAATCATCATAATTCGTAATTTTGATTTTACGATTGTTTAAATAAGAATCAGGTAAGAAATACTTTGATCCTTCTTTGATTTTTACTACCCCCACGATATGCGTGACACTATGTGAAATGACTTCGACCACTTCACCCTCTACACTTTTATCATTATTGGTCCATGTTCTGGCATATACAACATCTCGATCCATACCTAAACCTAATCGTTCTCTGGCTATATAGTAACTGTCATCCGCTGTTTCCACAAAGCCAAAGCCTTTCGGATTTATACGCAGCGTACCACTCACATACCCTAATTTTTCACTAAGGAAATAGCGATGTCGCTCATCTCTGGCAATAATACGTGCAGCTTCCAAATCGTTTAATAATTTCATCAATTCTGTGAAGGCAACACTATCTTCCATTTGGATCATCCTGGATAATTGTTTCACATCCATACCACGATAATCGTTTTGTTTGATCAGGGCGAGTAGTTCTTCTTTTTTGCTCATTATTTGCCCTCCTTTTCATTATGATCTTATAGTTATAGTATACCATCCCACTCTTATTTCATAAATATGATAGCGCATTTTATCTAGATCTTAACAATTTGCGGATGCAGATGGCGCTTTCATCATTCAGGAAACAACTAAGTTTATATGGATGGTATAGGTATCGTTACTTCATAAAAAAAGACCTTGCACGGTCTTAGTCTAAAATACGGATAATTATAACAAGAGCGAAAAAGATAATTCCTGTTACCATAGTAACATTAGATATGATTTTTTCAGATCCTCTTTCTTTGACATTGGCAAACAGATTCAATCCATCACTTCCACCAAATGCACTTCCAAGACCATCTGACTTTCCGCTTTGTAATAAGGAGAGTATTATCAAAATGACCGATGCAATCATTAATAGTATTTCTAAAATGCCCATGATAGTCCTCCTTCCTATTTCTCGATACCTTACTAGTATAGCAAACAATGCTAATAATTACAATATTGTTTCGAAAATATTTAAGATACATGTGTTGGTTTACAATAGATGTGTTACAGAATAGGTTAACAAAAAGCAAGAGACTCGCTATACTTAAGTTACTACACCATTAGAAAGGAGATCTCTTGCATGAATAGTATAACTCAAGATATGCGTTTTCGTCTATCCATTGTGAAATCTTATAATCGTGCTACTAAAACGGCTATCCGCTATAAAGTTACACGTCAATTTGTTTATTTCTGGGTTCATCGTTTCAATGGCGATATCCATTCTCTTGCAGACCATTCTCATAGACCCCATCATCACCCTAATCAGCACACGGATACTGAAATCAAATGGATCAAGGATCTTAGAAGAAGAAATCCTGATATGGGCTTGATTGACTTTTGGTTACGTTTGAAAGTACTTCACAACTATTCCAGGAGCGTTTCCTCCCTTTACCGTGTTATGCGATCTCTCTCTATGTTCCCCGTTAAAAAAGCGCATAAGAAACGTATAAACAAGCCATATGATACGCCTACCGTTCCCGGTGCTAAGATACAAATTGATGTGAAGTATGTTCCTGCCTGCTGTCTTGTTGGAGATTTGAAAGGTACAAAACTTTATCAGTACACCGCGATTGATGAAGCTTCCAGACTTCGTTATCTTGCTTTCTATGAAGAACATTCCACTTATTCTTCTACAAAATTCCTTATGGAATGTATCAAGTTCTTTCCATTTAAGATTCAATGTATCCAAACAGATAATGGATTTGAATTTACCAATCGTCTTGTGAGCGAGAAGAAGACGTTATTCGAAGAAGCCTTACTACAAAACGAAATAGTCTATCATCCAATACGGCCGGCAACACCTAGACATAATGGAAAGGTAGAAAGAAGCCATAGAGAAGATCAAAAAAGATTTTATGATAAAGCAGCATTTGATTCGCTAGAAGATGCTTCATCTCAACTTAAGAAATACCTTAATAAATCAAACAACAGACCTACTAGACCTCTTGGTTATTTATCACCTATTCAGTTTCTTACTAATACGCTCATTGTGTAATACATCATTGACAAGACGGCACTATTCTCAATCACACAGATCTATACGAATATAAGCACGGAAAGATATTAATACATTTAAACTTTTGTTTTGAAGGTTTTCCTGCAGAACAAACTCCTGCGGCAATGCTAAAATACTACCGGCAGCGAAAAGGTCTAACCACACGGCAGTTAGCCGAAAGTATAGGAGTTGTACCCGCAACAGTGTTAATGTATGAGCGTGAACGATTCCCGATACCATATCAAACAGCCGTTGCTATGGCTGAAGTCCTTGAAATTGATAGAAATCTGCTCTTCGATGAGTTTGCTCAATTTATGGATTATCCTTACAGTGATAGACTTCGTGAAGTCAGAAAAGCAAACAGATTAAATCAAGCAACTTTTGCTGAAAAAGCAGGTATTAGTTTGAGCATCTATTCTAAGTGGGAGGGCGGTTCACGACAACCGTCAAGAAAAATGTATCAGCAATTGGTAAATACATATCCCGAAATAAATATATGAAAATACAGCCTATCTGTGATATAGCAGGTACGCTGTATTTTTTTATTGGCACATTAGTGTTATTACCTGTCTTTCTGTAAAATGAAAGTACAATAAAAAACAGGAGGATAAACACAATGAAAAAATCATTATTTGAACAAATGGGCGGTACTTATACGCAAGTTGGAGATTACCTGATACCAAATCTCCGTTTGCCAGAACAACAAGGTCAGCCGATCGGAGTATGGGGCAGCGACACGCAAGATATTTAAAACAGCACCATAAAATTATTTATATGAACCTGTTGACAAGCGGGAAACTAAACAACTATCTTGTCGATATTGACAACCAAGCTGAAAATTTGTTTCTTCAACTCGTAAAGCAACTGGCAGAAAGCGAAGACATAACAGAAGAACTTAAAGCAAAAGATCAGATGGAATGGGTTGCGCAAATGAACAATGTTTGCAACAGAGCAAGAGAAATTGTAAATTCTAAATTTCGTTTTTGAATATATACTAAAAATATGGACAAAAAAGCGAATAAATTAAAATAAAGTATAGCTGAAATTGAAAACTCCAAAAGGAAATTACTATTTTGAAGGATAATATTATATTATAAAATTAAATGCTTACAAAGTTTTATTACCGAAATTGCTTTTGTTTATTGCAAAAGTAAAATACATAAAGATGCAGACCCGATTTGTAGGTAATTGCAGAATCAACGGATGGGGTAGATGTAGGTCTTAATTTTCCACATCCGTTGATTTCACAGGGGTTTGGGGGTGTAGCCCCCAAGGTCTGTTTTGCAACAACCTACATTTTGTCTCTGCAAAAAACAAATTGCTTTCATTCTGCCATTAACTTTTTATCTCCTATTCAATTTGAAAAGTCTTTTTTCTTTCTGAATTTTCACTTTTTTGTGTACTACATTTTGATTGTGGTCCACTACTGGATTACAGATTTAGCTTACTTCACGAAAAAGGCAAACTGGTTAATCCTATGCACATTCGAAAATCAGGGTTCCTGGAAGATGACTTATGGGACTATGATAATTTACAGTACGAATGATTAAGAAGCTCAGCAGCTGATGTTAAATACATTGCTGTCTGAGCTTCTTATCATTTAAATCGAGACTATGAAAGTTACTTCCTTTTTCTATCTCACTTAGAGATGATTACTCGAAATATTAACTTGTAGATTTTTCAACACTCTATATTTTTACATACATATTTTGAAGTAACTTTTTAAATTCTTCTAAATCATACTGATTCAGAATTTTATTTGTCCTATGAGAAGAATAATCGACTACGTTAACATTCTTCATGTCATCATATTTTCCTATTTCTTCTGTTTTTAATGTGGTTGTTAAAATACATTGATTTCTTAATTCGCCAAACAATTCTAACACGCGTTTTTCTTTATCTGTAGAAAGATCTTCAGCTCTAAAAGAATCCATTATAATTGGACAATCATGACCTGTCATTTCAACAGAAGCCAACAATTTTGAAACATAGAATACTGTTTCTTCACTACCAGAAACAACTGTACCTCGCTTTGTGAAAATATCCTCGTATTCCTTTTCGCTTTCTATATCTATTTGCTTCTTTTTCTCATTCATTAAAGACATAAAGCGACCATAGAATGATCAGCTTGTGTCAAGTAGACACACAAAATAATTAAAACATTTTTGTCCAT
>NZ_CEVYEL010000075.1:0-10770 GCF_982403165.1 Longicatena sp. | reverse complement strand
GATTTTGTTGTAAAGATAGTAATTTAAATATAAAAATAGGAAGCCTTAACATCAGAAAATGCGTTAAGGCTTCCTTTAAAATACTTTATGCAATAAGCAAGAAGGACTTAGGGGTTCTCAGCAGTGTTGTATTATTTGTCAAAAGCAGGATTATAACGATAATAGTTGTCTGAATCTAATTGTTTTTGAACGTAAGCCAAAGCTTCACCAAATCGTTGGAAATGTACGATTTCTCTTTCGCGTAGGAAAACCAAAGGGGCTATGACATCTGGGTCACAGGCTTCCCGGATAAGGTTGTCATACGTTGTTCTGGCTTTTTGTTCTGCTGCAACCTCATAAGAACAACATAGGCCAAAAGCCTTATAAACACGCTGTTTTTTATTGTACAGGCTTTCCCTAGCTGCGATTGCATAAGGACAAAAAGTACATAATCTATATAATATAGAAGATAAAACAAACTATCCTGCAAAAAATTTCATCGTTCAATCGTATGCAATCCAATCCTTAATATATGCCAAACAATATGACAACACGAATCTGCGATACGGTGGTAAAAGAATAAAAGCCAGTGGGGTTGTCTATTTGCAACAATATTTCGTCTGGTAAGCTCGTATTTGCAAGCTCTACATGGTTGAAACAAGCCATCCTCCTTATACTGCCTACCGTTTTTCATACAACTGAAACTGCCCAATCATATGATCCAACATCTGCGTCTGTGTAGAAAGCTCCTCGCTTGCGGCCGCCAGCTCCTCGGATATCGAGGCATTATTCTGCACCACATCCGAAACCTGGCGCACCTCCGCTGTGATATTAGAAATGGATTTATGTTGATTTTCTGTGGCGGAAGCAATCCTATCCACCATAAAAATCACCTGTTTTGTACACTCGATAACCTGCAGCAGCGAATCGGCCGCCGTGTGGGCAACCTTTTCTCCATTTTTTACTGCTGCCACCGATTCCTTGATCAGAGCTGTCGTGTTCTTGGAGGCCATTGCCGTCTTATCCGCTAGACTGCGTATTTCTCGCGCAATCACCGCAAATCCCGTCCCCAGTTCACCGACCCTTGCCGCCTCTACAGAGGCATTTAAGGCTAGTAAATTCGTTTCGAATGCAATATCCTGAATAGTCTTCACTATCTTGTAAATTTCATCGGACCTTTCACTGATGATGTTCATCGCACTAATCATTTCCTGCATCTGCTGGTTGCTCTCAGAAACCTGTGCGCCCGCACGGTCTGTCTGGTTGCGCGCTTTATCCGCGTTCTCCTTTGTTACCCTGACTTGCTCAGATATTTCATTTACAGCTATGGCAAGTTTTTCAATCGAATCGGCCTGTTCCTCCGCCCCGATCGCAAGGATCTGCGCTCCTGAGGATACTTGTTCACTACCATTCGCCACTTGCCTTGCGGACTGGCTGATCCGCCAGAGGGTATCACTTAGTTTATCCCGCAGTCCCCACATCGACACTAGGATGCGGTCATAATGCCCCATGTAGTATTCATTGACATTGGATTGAACTTTAAAATTTCCCTCGGACATATCGCCAAGGATATCGCTGATATCTTCAATAATCGTCTTTTGATAGCTGATTAAATCCCGTATACTATCCGACATCTTTCCCAGTTCATCTCTCGACGTATAGGAAACGCACACGCCGTCTAACTGACCGTTTGCCAACTGCTGGGCGGCATCCTCAATCTCCTTCACAGGCTTGCGGATGCTGTTGGAAATATAAATGCCAAGCAGTGCCGCAGACACGATACTGAATGTCATGATGATCATGATAACAGTGATTGCCGATGCCTGCGCATATTCCCCTTCCTTCACCATATCCTGGGCGTTATGCGCCGCCACATCCGCGATCTGTTGGAGAAGATCCGCCATCTGATTCAGAACCGGAATATAACTGGACTTCATGACCTCGTATGCCTCATCCGTTTTCCCCGTTTCCACCAAAGCGAATACTTTGTCACGGTAGACGATGGCCTCCTGCAGCCGTTTATCCACCCTATCCACCATCGCGATGTCCCCTTTGAAGGAGTTACGGATTACGGGAAATGTAGCGCGCATGTTTCTGAGGCTTTCCTTCGCCTTATCAATGTACTCCGCGGATTCTTCCACATCAGACTCCAATATGGCATTTAAGATATCCCCTCGTGCAGCCTGCATCTCCCTTTTCGCTAGCCATACATTGATCGTCACTGTATAATTATTACGATAAAAAGAGGAAAGATTATCGCCAATTCTATTCAGCATGAATAGAGCGGCAATACTTGCCGACAGACATATTGCGATTACCATTGCATACGATAATAACAACCTAAACTTTAGTTTCATATTTCGTATTTTCTTCAACATAATTTTCTCCCAACGATGATGATTCACATCACTCCTATAACAGTTTTGATATTTTTCTGTAAAGCACACCCACTTCAATCGGCTTCTTAATATGGCTGTTCATTCCTATCGCTTTCCCTTCGATCATGCCATGAGATAATAGAACCAACGCATACGCCTAAGCACTTTGCGGATCCGCTGAATTACCTCGCTTCCATTAAATACGGTATTTTATTAATCATACATTGAATTACCGATCTTCTAATGGATCTTTAACACTGTTTGTATGGCCATAATGGCCTACTTCGTCGTTGCGATGGGCTTGTCAGTCTCCGCCTTTTCAAGCAGCATATACGCATGGGCGCAGAAGCCTTCATCATCCGCGACCAGCATCTTGAGATTCTCCATGATGCCGCTGTCTGCTCAAATGGGATGAAGATATGTTGCTAGAATGTTTACTCATGCCAATCTCGTTATGCTTCCCTTGAAGACGAGCTTGGCTCTTTCATTTTTGACTGGCATTTAGCCCCAAATTCTCTCTTGTTTTACGTTGCACGAACCTTTTACACCACTGTCCTCATATCTGATCCTTAGGGTTTTCCAATGAAAACCTTGTGCGTAAAAAGTCCAGTCTATCCTCAATAAACGCCTGCCAAGATTGTGCACACGCCGTCCAATGCTCCGCCATCATATCTGTTTCCAGCTGAGCGATAAAATCGTTCAAATCCATATGTGGCTGTTCACCAAAGCCTCTTAACACGGCAGAGAAAATATATCCCCATGCCATCAGCTCCCTCAACTTACCATAGCACTCCCTCAAGAATACAGAGGGAACTTCAGTAGAGATAAACTTTAAGAGGACATCAATACACAGAATATCGTTATTTTTACCGTGAAGTTTGCTGATTTCCTGCAATAAAGCTTCTCTCTTTTCCGCGGTAATTGATTCCAAAGTAAAGAGAGTTACGTTATATATTGTCAAAAAGAGAAACTCCATTCCTTCCTTGTGCAGGGTCAAGTTCTCTTGCATTTCCCGCGTGTTAAGTATATACGGATTGATAGGCTCCATACATACCCGGGTCCCGACCCCCATGTAGGCTTTCGTCACCCCCAGTGAATGTAGTACATCCAGGGTCCGACGTACTGTGCTCAATGACACATGATACCGTTCTGCCATTTTAGGCAGGGACGGCAGATAGCTGCCAACGGGATAGACCTCCCAGAAAATCTCTTGAATAATGGTGGAGGCAAGGGTATAGCGCACCTGCGGCCGTTTTCGATACATCGTCCATGTAAACGGAATCTGCGGCACATTTTTCAAGTGATGTTCCTCGGGAATGGAATCGACAAATGCCTTGACTTCCAGAAAGTTCTGATAGTAGTAAGCATCTGTTTCCGCCTTCATGCGGTTGGCTATCTCAACTGACAAAAGACCATCTTCCATATAATTGACCATGCCGTACTCTTTATTGGGATAAAAATAATTGAGATAACGCAAGAATTGCCAGTATAGACTTTCCATTAAGCCATTGTTGAAAGTTCTCAGGACATCATAATACAATTTTGTTGGTTCCTCACTCAATATCCCAGTTGCATTTGTTTTCTTGTATAAACCTGCAGAGATACTCCGTTCTAAGTTTTTTAACCCCATCTCCCAGACCGTAGAAAATAGCAGAGCCCCTTGTTGGTTAATATCTAGCATTCCATCTCTGCGCGGAACAAAATACTTCATAGCATTTTCTATGAAGGTTTTCTCTGTCCCCTGGTACACGATTATGGCCATCTTCCGCTGTTCTGTTTTTATGTACCCAGCTGCCTCCAATTTGTCCAAAGCAGTCTGCACCGTATTTCGCGCCAGACCAAAGGAAGCACAAATCTGTGAAATTGATCTTAACTGGTCGCCATATTGGTACATGCCAAAAAGAATTCGCGATTCATAGTATTCGTAAATCAGCTCGCTAAGTACATTATCATTTGCCATTTCTGTCCTCCAGCAGGGGGACACCTGCTCTTATGTGTTTACCGTTCCTTGGTGATTTTCAGCGAAGCAATAAATTATTAGTTTATTTTTTATCTCTCTGCTCATATTAGGGTAACCCTGTTCATGTTGGTACTAACTTAAGTATAGCACGCTTTCTACGAGCACGCAATGAATATTTCATTTGTATCTGGGACTTTTAAGGGATCTCATTTCTACCTCTGCGAACATAGAGCAGGGACAAAACGCAAATTATACAATTATAAAATTCGCACTTGGAGTTAAAGCATTTCATATGCTGAAAGAAGATTGCGGCTATGTTCTATATATCAGCATACTGATACACTCGTCTAATACGCATCATCCATCACACTGGAAATGGTGAGCGTCCCATGGAGCTTTCTAAAGCCATCTGATTCCTTCATATGAATGGATAACTTATTTCATTATGTACAAGCATTTTTGGATGCTTTTTAAATATAGTGTAGTGAGGTGGTTTCATGGCAAATGATGTTAAAGTAGTTTGCAAGAATGTTTTTAAAAATAGTGATACAGCGGCTCTGCAGAAAGTGTTTACTATGAAATGGATAGAATTGATAAACCAATTTGAAAAAAGTAAGGGGCACTCTACCCCTGCGAGTTGTTAAACAAGCGATTCTGCAAAGTGTTATCATAACATAAGCAGTGATCGTTTGTTTTGCCATCTTTGAAAAGGAGAACAAAACATGATGAATACGTCAAGGGTTGCGATATATTGCCGCTTATCCGAAGAAGATAGAAACAAACAATCAGAAACAGATGACAGTAACAGTATTCAAAATCAAAAGTCTATGCTGCTTCAATATGCTTTAGAACAAGGGTGGGAGGTCTACAATATTTACAGTGATGATGATTACACTGGCTCTGACCGACGACGACCAGAGTTCAACAAGTTACTGAATGACGCAAAAGACCATAAATTTGATATTGTCTTATGTAAGACGCAATCCAGATTTACCAGGGAGCTTGAATTGGTAGAAAAGTATATCCACGGTCTATTTCCCATTTGGGGTATTCGCTTTATTAGTATAGTTGATAATGCGGATACCGCAAATAAAGGAAATAAGAAATCAAGACAGATCAACGGATTGGTGAATGAATGGTACTTGGAGGATATGTCGGAGAACATCAAGAGTGTGCTGACAGATCTAAGAAAAAACGGTCGTCACATTGGAGCATTTGCTCTCTTTGGTTATAAAAAAGACCCTAATATAAAAGGACACTTGATTATTGATGAAGAAGCTGCACAGGTTGTCAGAGAAGTTTTTACTCTGTTTTCACAAGGCTATGGAAAAACTGCCATTGCCCGCATGCTGAATGATCGAGGTATTCCCAACCCAACGGAATACAAGCGGCTTCATGGTTTACGCTGTCGAACACCCAAAGGCAAGAACAGTACCTTATGGAAATATTATGCTATTTCCGATATGCTGGTAAATGAAGTTTATATTGGCAATATGGTACAGGGCAAATATGGGAGTGTATCCTACAAGACAAAGCAAAATAAGCCACGTCCGAAAAGTGAGTGGTACATTGTCGAAGGTACGCACGAACCGATCATTGACCGTGAATTGTGGGATAAGGTACAGGTGTTGATAGCTCAAAAGGCAAAGCCATTTACAGCAGGTACGATTGGGTTATTTGCCAAAAAAGCCCGCTGTATGAACTGCGGTTATGTTATGCGTTCTAATAAACAGTCTGATGGCAGACGATATTTAGGGTGTTCTAGCCGACACGTTTCTAAGAATGCTTGTGTTGGTTCTTTCATTTCTGTACCTAAGTTGGAACAGGCGGTGATTACAGAAATCAATAAGCTGTCTGCCGCATATCTGGATAAAGATGAACTGGAACAAAGTGTAATCTTTAACAGTGATGTAAGAGGAAAACAGAAGGCTCTGAAAGAGGAAATAGCCGCGTATCAAAGTAAGATTGGAGAATATACCAAAGGTATTCGTGAGTTGTATTTAGATAAGGTTAAGGGTATCTTGTCAGAGCAGGACTATTTGGACTTATCCAAAGACTTCTCAACTCAAAAGAAAAGGTTAGAAAAACTGGTGATTGATACGCAAAAACAGCTTGACATTATGGAAAGAAAGATACAAGCTGGTGATAACAAACGCCAGTTAATTGAGCAATATACCAATCTTGAACATTTAAACAGGGAAATCGTTGATAAGCTGATTGACTATATAGAAGTTGGAAAAAAAGACCCTGTCACAAAAGAAGTACCTATTGAAATACATTGGAATTTCTAAATTCTTATAAGCTGGCAGCGGGTATGCCTGATTATCGCAAACACCACTTATACAGTCAATGTTGATCTTACAAAGCGGCACCATCTGCTGCCATGTCTTCCATCAAGTCTGTGATAGGGTCACCTTTTGATTGGAAGTAAGTTGAAGTAAATGGAGCACCACTAGCTGCTTGTGGCCAGATACCGGTTGTATGATCGACATAGTAAGCATCAAAACCGGCTTTTTTAATTTCATCTACACTAAGATTGCGTGTTAGTTGATAGACGATGGCTGAAACCATTTCCAGATGAGCTAATTCTTCCGTTCCAATATCGGTCAACATCGCTTTCACTCGATCATAAGGCATTGCATATCGCTGATTCAAATAACGCATGGAAGCACTCAATTCACCATCTGGACCTCCAATTTGCGTAATGACAATTTTCGCAAAAGATGGATCCGGATGTTCTATCTGAACAGGAAACTGTAATTTCTTTTCATATACCCACATACTTACTTATCTCCTTCCCATGGCCATTTACCATGTATATATTCCCATGAACAGCTATTATTCTCACGGTTTGTTAATGGGCCATGCAAGGCTTCATATTCTTCTCTCGCCTGTTTACTGCAACATTGCATTGTGCGATAGTACGATAAAGCTTCTTTATCGTGCGGATGAGAATTTAGAAAAAGAGCAGCTTCCTGCAGAGCAAAATCATACATTTGTAACTGTGTTAAAACATCATCATGCATAAAAAGGACCTCCTTTCATTTATGGTCGAAATGGTTTGTTTAAATCATAAAATATTGTGCCGCTGCAAAATCCTTTTTCCAATGGCATTGGCATACTCCATTTTTGCATTGGAACATAAGCCATACCTACCACCTGTCTACGGTGCGTAGATAAATTTGTACATACTTCAGAAGGTAAACCATAATCATTCTGTATATTGTTTTGCATAGATGTCACCTCCTTTCTTTCTATACTATTTCATAAGAGAAAAAACTTGTAGATATATAACCTGTCAAAAGGAAAGCAATAGAATATTAGCAAAAACAGCAGATTAGACTTAATTTTCATGGCAAAAGAAAAAAGATGCAATAGCTTGCATCTCTTCTCTATAAAGACTATTCAATTTCCTGATCTAATTCATTAAACGGTTCATAATCGAAAAATTCTGCTAGTGTGATATCCATACCATCACAAATCTTTTTGATTGTGGAAACAGTTGGATTCTTACTCCTTCCAGAGGTAATATTACTTAGTGTTGATTGTGTCATACCACATAAAATACTAAGTTTATTCATGGAAATGTTGCGCTCATCGCATAATTCCTGAATACGTTGGCAGCATACTTCTTGTAGTGTCATTGGAATCACTCCTTTTCTAATACCTATTCTAAAAGATTCGCTATAGAAAGTTTAACCAATTATAGTTAAATTAACTATATATACAACAAATTTATAAGTATCACGCATTCCCGTTTAAGAAACGAATATTTCAAATGAAAATGCTCATACTACACGTTGTAAAGGAGTGTCGTTATGAAAGCTACTGGAATCGTTAGAAGACTGGATGATTTGGGACGTTTAGTTATCCCTAAAGAAATAAGAAAACAATATCGATTGAAAGAAGGAGATTCTATTGAATTTTTCATTGATAATGATCGCATCGTAATTCAAAAACATGATATCATGTCAAATCATATGGAAGAAATAAATATCATGTGTGAAACTTTACATGCAATGTATCAAAATACTGTTTGGTTTATCCAGGATGAATGGTTAAACAAAAAACAAATTAATTTGCGCGAAAGTTTCTTAGAACAATGTCATGTTCATCGCATGCAAGTTTTTAAAAATACAATGGTCATGAAAAATCAGGATACGGCATATGATGGTATTATCTATCCGATTACCTCTTTTGGCGATTGGTTTGGAGCCTTTGTTATGTTATATGATAAAAGTGTATTAGATAAAGAACAGTTATATGCGTTGGAGGCATTTACACAACTTTTATCTCGCCAACAATCACAATAAATGGTAAACTATACCGTAGAGGTGAAGTTACGATGCGATTAGATAAATATCTGAAAACAGCACGTATTTTAAAACGGCGAACAGTATCAAAAGAATTAGCCGATCAACAACGTGTTTATGTTAACGGAAAAGTAGCAAAACCATCTACGGATGTAAAGATTGGTGATGAAATACGCGTTCTGTTTGGTTATCGAGAATTAAGTGTTCGCGTTTTGATGTTACAGAAACAAGTAAATAAGAATGATGCGGCACTCATGTTTGATGTGTTAGAAGAAAAAATTATCAAGAAGGATGCACCAAATAATAGATGATAGAAACAGGAACATACAATTATAAAAAGGCTGTAATGCGAATTGACACAAGGGAAATGAATCTTAAAGTTTAGATAAATAGTTCATTTCAAAGTCGTCACTCCATTACGTCTTTTTTTTCATTATGGGGAATCATAAAAATGAGGAATCATGAATAGATATTATTAGAATCGATAGAACAAAGAAATTTCTGAATTCGAGTTAACTATATATAATTAAAAGTGGTAAAATAAAGTATACCATCAGTTGCATGTGTTTTGAATGGAGGGCTCATTATTACAGATTCAGAAATCTTTCAAATAATCGTAGATATCATGGAAATATCAAACGAACAAGATGATTTGCATGCGTTATGCTCTTGGATAGATGAAATAGGAATTGATGCAGTGTTTGAAACAATCATTCGTTTACATACAATTTATACGCTGGAATAAAAACGTTAGAATCATTTTGTTAAATCTTAAAAAGTCTTAAACCCTTATTATTTACTAGTGTTTATACTAAATGTTATATAATGAAGACGAAAACATTGTATAGAAAGGATGCGTATATTGTAAGGATGACTGCTTAGGTGAGTTCATTACAATATACCAGGTGATGGTATGGCATATAATGTCCTGATCGTAGATGATAATAAAGAAATCCGAGAAGTGGTCAATGTACTATTAAGTAATGAAGGATATATTGTGAATGAAGCTGACAATGGTGCAGAAGCTATTACAAAATGCGAAGCACAGGATCTTATTATCTTAGATATCATGATGCCCGGTATGGATGGTTTTAAGACATGTCGACGTATCCGTGAATTAACCAATGTACCTATCTTATTTCTTACGGCAAAGACTTTAGATCAAGATAAAGAAGACGGCTTTAACAGTGGTGGCGATGATTATCTTATTAAACCATTTTCCTATAGCGAGCTTTTATCTCGTGTAAATGCTCTTATACGTCGTTTTTATGTATATCGCGGAAAAAGTAATATTGAGGAAAGTAATATTATAGAACGTAATGATTTGAAAGTGGATCAAAATAGTAATCGTGTATGGGTTGGTGATGAAGAAGTAAATCTTACCGAGATAGAGTATCGTATCTTGCAATTACTGATTACCAATCCTAAGCGCGTCTTTTCTAATAAAGAATTATACGAAAGCATATGGGATGAATCCTATTTATATACTGCCAATAACACGATCATGGTACATATACGGAATTTAAGGAAAAAATTATTAGTTGATCCTTCCAATCCTAAGTATATACGTACTATTTGGGGAAAGGGGTATCGCTTTGATTAGAAAAACACGAATATCCAGATTAAGTATCAAACTGGTTATGATAGTGTTAATTTCTTTTGTGGCCAGTGCTTTATTATTTGCTATTTTGTTCATGAACCGTTATCGCGTTTTTCATTTCATTATTGATGAAACAGCCTTAACAAAATCAACAGCTGAATCGGTAGCTCAATTGCAAACTACGATTACCAAGAAACATATATCAAAAAATGATCAGAAACGCATCCGTGAAGAAATGAAAGAATATCGCCATCTTACGATGCAGCTATATGATTCTGAAGGGGTCTATTATACGGATCATGCCAGTCCTTTGGAAAAGGATGTATACATAGAAACATCTTCTTTTCTATTAACGTTATATTATCCACAATATGAAGATTATACATTAAAATTTTATGTTATTACCGCGTAGCTTTTGTCTTAGTTCATAGAGTGCCGTAAAGTGCCTATTTGCAGGCTTTTCACGGGTTTTATGAATTTATCATATTTCATCAAAAATCGTCAATATACAAAAAATTGGTGTCAAAATTGGTGTCAAAT
>NZ_CEVYEL010000074.1:0-10800 GCF_982403165.1 Longicatena sp. | reverse complement strand
TTCAATATTTCCAAGCACTTTATTCTGTTGTGAGAATTTCTTCTCAATTATTTCTTTACAATAGCAATGATATCCCTAGGTGATATAGATAATATTAAAAAATATACGACGAAAGATTATAAAGTTGGAAAGATTAAAAAGTTGCCCCATCTTATAAATTTAGGTAAATATTTCGATGGCATTGCATTTCGCCTAGAATAGAGTATAATAATACTGTCATGACAGGGGCGCCTTTACGGCTGAGATATCCTTATGGATGGTCCCTTATGACCTGATCTAGTTAATGCTAGCGTAGGGAGTCATATCTAAGAAAGAAATACTAGATTGGTTCGCTTACGCCTCATTTGAGGTGTTTTTTATTTGCAGGAAAGAAGGTGCAAGATGAAACGTTATCGTAAATACGTAATGCCGGTCATAACCCTTTTTGTAACACTTGGTATTTGGGAAGCATGTGTGAGAATCTTTGATGTCGATTTATATATCTTACCTGCTCCTAGTAAGATCGTAGAAGCGATGCTTGCGAATGCGGATGTATTATGGATGCATTCCATGGTGACCTTGCAGGAAGCTGTTACAGGTTTGATGATTGCGACAGTGGCTGCTATCTTGATTGCCATTGGCATGGATCTGTCAAAGAACTTTAAGCATAGCATTTTCCCTCATTTGGTTGTCACACAGACCGTGCCGGTGATGGTCTTAGGACCGCTGTTTACCATCTGGCTGGGCTTTGGCATGGCACCTAAGGTATTGATGGTCGTGTTTATGTGCTTCTTTCCTATCGTAATTGCCTTTTGTGATGCATTGGCACAAGTAGATGTTAACCAGATCAACCTGTTGAAAAGCTTTGGCGCGAAAAAGTGGCAAGTTTATGCGTATGTCAAGATACCGGCAGCCGCAACAGCCCTTTTCTCTGGGTTAAAGGTGTCAGCGACCTATTGTATCGGTGGAGCTATCGTCGGGGAATGGCTGAGTGCATCCGCAGGTCTTGGTTATTATATGATACGGGTAAAGAACGGTTATA
Source organism: Longicatena sp. (assembly GCF_982403165.1). Lineage (NCBI taxonomy): Bacteria > Bacillati > Bacillota > Erysipelotrichia > Erysipelotrichales > Erysipelotrichaceae > Longicatena > Longicatena sp. The sequence goes on along the minus strand of NZ_CEVYEL010000074.1, from coordinate 9,779 downwards.
TGTTAGATAAAGTGTTTGCCTGTGTCATCGTTATCATCTTCTGGAGTCTGTTATTACATTTGGCAGTGACCTTACTTGAGCGAATCGTATTTCCCTATAAACGCTAGAAGGGAGGAAAACAACATGAAAAAGATTGGATTGCTTGCTTTATCTGCGTTGATGGTTACATCTCTTGCGGGCTGTGGATCTGCAAAAGATAACGTAAAAAAAGAGTTAAAAGAAGTTACTTTAGTATTGGACTATGTACCAAACACAAATCACACGGGCTTTTATGTAGCACAGGAAAAGGGTTATTTTAAAGAGGAAGGTCTAAAGGTCAACATCATAGAACCTGGAGATGATTCTACGAGTGCAGTATTGGTTGCCGCTAATAAAGGTGAATTTGGTGTCAGCTATCAGGAAGATGTCACCTATGCCAGAACGGCTGAGGAAGTGTTGCCAATCAAAGCCATTGCGACCATTATCCAGCATAATACCAGTGGGTTTGTTTCTTTAAAGAAAGAAAATATCAAATCGCCAAAGGATTTTGAAGGAAAGGTGTATGCCGGCTGGCAGGCACCAAGTGAGGAAGCGGTTATTAAAGCGGTCATGAACAAAGCAAATGCAGACTTCAAAAAGCTTACCATGGTAGGAGCTGATGGCAGCGGATTTGCGGCATTAGGTAAAAAAGTGGATATTCAATGGGAATTTGAAGGCTGGGCAGTTATCAAGGGCCGCATGGATGGCTATGATGTCAACTACATGCCATTAAAGGACTTAGATAAGCGTTTGGATTATTATACACCGGTCATTATCACAAATGAAAAGATGTTGAAGGAAGATCCAGAAACGGTACAGAAATTTATGAACGCAGTGAAAAAAGGATATGAATATGCCATTGATCATCCTGAAGAATCTGCTGAAATCATGAAGAAGATCTTACCGGATACTGATTTCGCATTCTTAAAAGAAAGTCAGAAGTATTTAAGTGCTGAATATCGTAAGGATGCCAAAACATGGGGTGTCATGAAAGATGAAGTGTGGGATAATTACACCGATTTTATGTATGAGTATAAACTGATTGATAAAAAGATCAAAGCTAGTGAACAATATACAAATGAATTTGTAAAATAAGGAGAGCTTATGAAACTGCGTGTGGAGGATATGGCAATTGCCTTTGAAAATAAAAAAATACTGGAACATGTCAGCTTACAAGTGGCAGAAGGTGAATTTGTGGCATTGATAGGACCTAGCGGCTGTGGGAAATCAACTCTGTTAAATATTTTGGCTGGAGTTTTACAAGCTGCAGAAGGCTGTTTCTATGTAGATGATGAAAAAGTAGAAGGCATATCCTCCCACTTTGCTTATATGCCACAAAGCGATTTACTGCTCCCTTGGCATACGATCTTAGAAAATGTGACCTTGTATGGTCGCTTGCACCATGCCAAAAAGCAAGCGCAGCAACAAGCGTTAAAAGAATTTGCGACTTTTGGTTTGGCTGGTTATGAACATGCCTATCCGAAAGAATTATCCGGTGGTATGCGACAACGAGCAGCATTCTTGCGAACAGCGCTTTGCAGTGCAGATATCCTATTGTTAGATGAACCTTTTGGCGCCTTGGATGTCATTACGCGCAATGATATGCAGGATTGGCTGTTAGCGATGCGAAAAGAATTGCAGAAGACGACCTTACTAGTAACACATGATATTGATGAGGCTTTATATCTGGCAGATCGTATCTTGATCTTAGGCGGTTCACCGGCATCTATCGTCAAGGAAATCAATTTACATGAAGTAGTCAAAAGTCGGGACTGGCTGTTTACACAAGGCGAACAGCGAAAAGAAATTTATTCATTATTAAGGGGGGAGTCGCATGCATGATGCACATCTGCATATCAGCGATATAGCGTTCTTTAAGGAAATGCAAAAACATCAGATAGAGGGTATAGCAAATGCGGCATCGCCACAGGAATATCACTTTCTAAAAGAACTGCAAGCACAATATCCAAAGCTTAGAATTAGTGCCGGGATTCATCCATGGCAGGCGGACGCGATAACTTGGGAAGCGATGTTAGCGATTCTGCAAGAAGCAGAGATCCTTGGAGAAATCGGTTTAGATTCCGTATGGTGTAAAACACCGATGGAAAAGCAGAGGGAAGTTTTTGAAAAACAACTGCAGTTGGGACAGCAATTACATAAGCCCATCTTGTTACATCTAAAAGGCATGGAAAAAGAAGCATTATCATTGCTGCGAAAATATCCGAATACGTATCTTGTGCATTGGTATTCCTGCGATGATTATTTGGAAGACTATATGGCATTGGATTGCTGGTTTACCATTGGACCATCGGTTGGTGATGATCCTGCCGTTACCAAAGTAGCCCGTAAGATTTCTTTACAACGTATGCTAATAGAAAGTGATGGCATTGATGCGATACGCTGGTGTGAGCAGAAAGAGGTACCGCTTGCTGCCTATCGTACGTATCTTACACGCAGCATAACGCGGATTGCGGCGCTTCGTCAGATAGCAGAAGCATCTTTAGCTGCACAGTTGATGGATAATTATCACCATTTCTTAAATAAATGCGAATCATCTGTATAAAGAATAAAGAAGTGTTTCACTTACGATGTGTGCCATCGACATAAACAGAAAGCTTTGGATAAGGCATTGCATAGAAAGCCTTCGTGCACATAAAAATACGATTTCATCTTACTGGAATATATCGAATCTTCTTTTCAAGAGGCACAGCGGCTTCTAGAGGAGGAGATTTTTTTTGTTTTTTTACCGATTTTGACCATGAATTATCATAAAATAGCCGTCTTTTATGGATGAAAATTCATGTAAACGCTATCATTTTATATCTCGCAACCATGTGAAGTAAGATGATAAAAAACCTTGAAAAAAAGTTAAAAAATACGGTAAATAAGGCTTGTATTCACTATTCAACTGTGTTAGAATATTCTCACGACCGCAATGACATGCGAGGTTGCTGACCCACTGAGAAACGTTGTCATGGACGGCGAGGTCAGGGAATTCGCATCGAGCGAGTCTATAGTCGATATAGACGAAAGGAGACATATTCATGGCAAAAAATAGCGTAAGAATTCGCTTAAAGGCCTACGAACACAGAATCTTGGATGCTTCTGCAGAAAAGATCGTTCAGGCAGCACAAGCTCACGGTGCAAAAAAGATTGTTGGACCAGTACCTCTTCCAACTGAAAAGCAGGTTGTAACAGTCCTGCGTGCGGTACACAAATACAAAGATTCTCGCGAACAATTCGAGATCAGAACGCACAAACGTTTAATTGAGATCGTCGGACCTACAGCAGAAACAATCGACTCATTGAGCCGTCTGGAACTGCCAAGTGGTGTTGACATCGAAATTAAGCTGTAATGGAGGTGACATCATGAAAGGTATACTTGGACGTAAACTTGGAATGACACAGGTATTTACGGAAGAAGGAACACTGATTCCGGTTACTGTTGTTGAAGCTACACCAAACGTAGTATTACAGAAAAAGACAGTGGAAAACGATGGATACGAAGCTGTACAGTTAGGATTTGAAGATGTAAAAGAAACACGCAGCACAAAACCTAGCAAGGGACATGCTGCAAAAGCTAACACGGCTCCTAAGCGTTTCGCTCAGGAAATCCGCGATTGCGAATTAGATGTAAATCTTGGTGACGAGGTTAAAGTTGATATCTTCGCTGCTGGTGAAACGGTTGATGTAATCGGAACTAGCAAGGGTAAAGGATATAACGGTACGATCGTTCGTAACAATGCGAAGATCGGTCCTAAGAGCCATGGTTCAGGACACCACAGACACATTGGTTCTTTGGCTACCAACGGTATTACATCTCGCCAGGGTAAGATTCTGAAAGGAACAATCATGGCTGGTCAGGAAGGTGGTTACAGAACAACAAACCAGAACCTGACAATTGTTAAAGTTGATGTTGAAAACAACTACTTATTAATTAAAGGTAACGTGCCTGGACCTAAACGTGGATTAGTAATGGTACGCACTGCTAAATGTTCTAAGGGCGATAAAGCTCCTGTGACTTTGGTAGATTACACGAAAGAGGAGGAATAAAAGATGCCTAAGATGGTCGTATTAAGCCAAGCTGGTAAAGAGCTTCACGAAATTACTCTTGCCGATACAGTATTTGGCATCGAGCCAAATCAGCAATGTATCTTTGATGCCATTGTGATGCAGCGTGCAAGCATGCGTCAGGGAACACACGACACCAAAAACCGTACAGAAGTTCGCGGTGGCGGTCGTAAGCCTTGGCGTCAGAAGGGAACAGGACGTGCGCGTCAGGGTTCCATCCGTGCTACACAGTGGAGAGGTGGCGGAACGGTATTCGGTCCTACACCAAGAAGCTATGCATACAAGCTGAACAAAAAAGTTCGTCGTCTGGCACTGAAATCAGTATTATCTGAAAAAGTGGCAGAAAACGCTATGAGCGTGGTTGATAAGCTTGAATTGGAAGCACCTAAGACAAAAGCTTTCAATGAAATCATCGCAAACCTGAACGCTCCAAGAAAAACATTGTTTGTAGTATCTGAAGGTGAAGATTTTGAAAATGCATTTCTGAGCATGCGCAACATCCCTAGCATGATGATGCTGACTGCTGATGGATTGAATGTTTACGATATCGTAAATGCTAACAAAATCGTCTTTACAGAAGCTGCTGTGAAAGATGTTGAGGAGGCACTTGCATAATGGATAACTATAAAGACATTATTATCCGTCCAATCATCACAGAAAAAACGATGAGATACATGGACGAAGACAACAAGGTAACCTTCGAGGTTAGAAAAGGCGCTAACAAGACACTGGTAAAACAAGCTGTTGAAAGCATCTTCGGTGTTGATGTAGTTGCTGTTAATGTTGTTAACGTAAAGCCTAAAACAAAAAGAATGGGTAAATACGTTGGTAAAACAAAAGCTGTCCGCAAAGCCTATGTAAAAATTGCAGAAGGTCAGGACATCAACTTGTTTGGCGAAGAAGAAGCTAAATAAGCTCAGGAAGAAGAACGCTATTTCCTGAATAAATATTGCGTAAGGAGGAAATTGACACATGCCAATTAAGAAGTATAAGCCGACCACTCCAGGTCGCCGTGGTATGACCAGCTTATCTCGTGAAGAGATTACAGCAAACAAACCAGAAAAATCATTACTTGCCCCTTTAAATAGTAAAGGTGGACGTAATAACAACGGACGTATTACAACACGTCATCAGGGTGGCGGACACAAACGTGCTTACCGTATCATCGACTTTAAACGTAATAAAGACGGTATCCCTGCTCGTGTTGCAACAATTGAATACGATCCAAACCGTTCCGCTAACATCGCTCTGTTAAACTATGCAGATGGTGAAAAGCGTTACATCATTGCTCCTAAAGGATTAACTGTTGGAATGACAGTTGTTTCTGGAGAAGGTGCCGACATCAAAGTTGGTAACACATTGGAACTGAAAGATATCCCAGAAGGAACTTTCATCCACAACATCGAATTAAAACCTGGTAAAGGTGGTCAGCTGGCTCGTTCCGCTGGTGCATCTGCACAGATCTTAGGTATCGAAGAAAAGTATGCTACTGTTCGTTTGGTATCTGGAGAAGTTCGTAAAATTTTGTCTAACTGCCGCGCAACCATCGGTTCTGTCGGAAACGAAGACCACAGTCTGGTTAACTACGGTAAAGCCGGACGTAACCGTTGGAGAGGTATCCGCCCAACAGTTCGTGGTTCTGTTATGAACCCTAACGATCACCCTCATGGTGGTGGTGAAGGACGTACTCCAGTAGGACGTAAATCACCAATGACTCCTTGGGGCAAGAAAGCTATGGGTGTGAAAACACGTAAAGCAAAACAAGCGTCAACGAAATTAATCGTTCGTCGTCGTAATGGCAAATAGGCAAAGGAGGAAATGAAAAATGAGTCGTAGTTTGAAAAAAGGCCCATTCTGTGATGACCATCTGATGAAGAAGGTAGAAGCACTGAATGCTGCCGGTAAAAAACAAGTTATTAAAACCTGGTCACGTCGTTCAACGATTTTCCCTCAGTTTGTGGAACATACATTTGCCGTTTACAACGGAAAAGAACATCTGCCTGTTTATGTTACAGAAGATATGGTAGGACACAAGCTTGGTGAATTCGTGCCAACCCGCAAATATGCTGGACACGGCGCTGATGACAAGAAAGCTAAGAGATAAGGAGGAAACGTAGAATGGAAGTTAAAGCATGCGCAAAGACATTACGTATCCCACCTAGAAAAGCTCGCCTTGTAATCGATCTGATTCGTGGGAAAGACGTTGAAGAAGCTGCCGCAATCTTAAAGTTTACACCAAACGTAGCTGCGGAAGCTGTAGGAAAAGTGTTGAAGTCAGCGGTAGCAAATGCCGTTAACAACAACGATATGAATGAAGAAAAATTATACGTGAAAGCATGTTATGCAAACGAAGGTGTAACTTTGAAACGCTTCATGCCACGTGCAAAAGGATCTGCAAGTGCGATCCACAAACGCACCAGCCACATCACTGTTGTGGTTGACGAGCGTGATTAAGGAGGTAGCTCATGGGACAGAAAGTTAGTCCGATCGGAATGCGTGTCGGTGTTATCCGTGACTGGGAATCCAGATGGTATGCTGACAAAGATTATGCCGATCTTTTACTGGAAGATGTTAAAATTCGTGAATTCTTATTCGCTGAACTGAAGGCAGCTTCCGTATCAAGAATTGAAATTGAACGTTCTAAAAACCGTGTTGAGATCATGATCCGTACAGCTCGTCCTGGTGTGATCATCGGAACAAACGGTGAAAACATTGAAAACTTGAAGAAGAAACTGGAAAAATTAACTGGTGGAAAGAACATCTATGTAAAAGTTCTGGAAATCGCTAATCCAGATTTGGATGCTCGTTTGGTTGCTAGAAGCATTGCTGACCAGTTGGAACAGCGTGCAAGCTTCCGTACAGCTCAGAAAAAAGCTATCCAGAGAACAATGCGTGCTGGTGCCAAAGGTATCAAGACTGCTGTATCTGGACGTTTAGGCGGAGCTGATATGGCGCGTACTGAAGGTTATAGCGAAGGTGTTGTACCTCTGCATACATTGCGTGCTGACATCGACTATGCTTGGGAAGAAGCTTCTACTCAGTATGGCCGTTTAGGTGTTAAAGTATGGATCTGCCGTGGTGAAGTATTGCCAGGACAGATGGTTCAGGAACCAGAAGCTCCTAAGAACAATATGAACGATCGTCGTCGTAACCGTCGCAACAACCGTGGCGGAAATCGTAACGACAACCGTAACCGCAACAACAGCCAGAGAAACAACGCTGCTGGAAATGCTCCTAAGAAAGCGGAAGGAGGAAACTAAATTATGTTGATGCCTAAGAGAACAAAATATAGAAGACCTCACCGTTTAAGCTACGAAGGACGTGCGAAAGCCGGTCGTGAAGTATCTTTTGGTGAATATGGTCTGATGGCTGACACTGGTGCTTATGTAAGTAACCGCCAGATCGAGGCTGCCCGTATTGCCATGACACGTTATATGAAACGTGGTGGTAAAGTTTGGATTCGTATCTTCCCTCACTTGGCAAGAACGAAAAAACCTCTTGAAGTACGTATGGGTTCTGGTAAAGGTGCACCTGAAGGATGGGTAGCAGTTGTAAAACCAGGACGTATGATGTTTGAAATTGCTGGTGTTCCAGAAGAAGTTGCACGTGAAGCATTCCGTCTGGCTTCTCACAAACTGCCAGTGAAGACGAAATTTGTTAGAAAAGGAGAAGAGAAATAATGACAGCGAAAGAGATCAGAGAGTTAAGTAACACTGAAATTGCACAACAGATCGAAACGCTTAAAGATGAACTTTTTAATCTTCGTTTCCAACAAGCAACCGGACAGTTGACGAACACTGCACGCTTAAAAACCGTGAAGAAAGACATTGCCCGTATGAAAACCGTATTGACTGAGCGCGAGCTTAGCAATCAGGATTAAGGAGGATCACTAAGTTATGGAAAGATCTAACCGTAAAGTATATCGTGGAACAGTTGTTTCCGATAAGATGGATAAAACGATTACTGTAGTCGTTGAAACAAAGAAAACACATCCATTATATGGAAAACGTGTAAAATATTCTAAGAAGTTTAAAGCTCATGACGAAAACAATGAAGCGAAAATCGGAGATAAGGTAGTTATTATGGAAACTCGTCCATTGTCTGCTACAAAACGTTTCCGTTTGGTTGAAATCGTCGAAAAAGCTGTACAGCTGTAGGCGCTAGGAGGTAGACATTCATGATCCAGAATGAAAGTAGATTACGCGTCGCTGACAACACAGGTGCCAAAGAAGTATTGGTTATCCGCTGTTTAGGTGGAAGCGTTCGTAAGTTTTCAAACATCGGGGATATCGTTGTCTGTGCTGTTAAGCAGGCTGCTCCTGGTGGAACTGTAAAAAAAGGTGACGTAGTCAAAGGTGTAATCGTACGTACAAAACGTGGCGTTCGCCGTGACAACGGAACATACATCAAATTTGATGACAACGCTGTTGTCCTGATCAAAGACGATAACACACCTCGTGGAACTCGTATTTTCGGGCCAGTAGCAAGAGAACTGCGTGACAAAGACTTTATGAAAATTGTGTCTTTGGCACCAGAAGTGCTGTAAGGAGGTGTCTTTGTGAAAATCAAAAAAGGTGATAAGGTTCAGGTTATTACAGGTGCTTACAAGGGCACTGTTGCAGAAGTAACCAAAGTTTTCCCTAAGGAAAACAAAGTTATCGTTGAAGGTGTAAATGTTGTAAAAAAACACTTGAAACCATCTCAGGCTAATCCAGATGGCGGCATTATTGAAAAAGAAATGCCAATCCATGTTAGCAATGTTATGGCTTACGATAGCAAGGCTAAGAAAGCCAGCCGTGTTGGATTTGAAATCAAAGAAGACAAAAAAGGCAATCAAACAAAGGTTCGCGTCTATAAAAAAACCGGCGCTGAAATTAAGTAGGGGAGGTTAAAGGATGAACCGCCTAAATCAGAAATATACAGATGTAGTTGTGCCTAACTTAATGAAAAAGTTTAACTACAAGTCAGTTATGGAAGTTCCTTATGTAGATAAGATCGTTATCAACATGGGTATCGGTGAAGCAATCGCGAATCCAAAGGTATTGGACGAAGCCGTAGCTGAATTGGCACAGATCACTGGACAGGCTCCAGTTATCACAAGAGCAAAGAAATCTATCGCAAACTTCAAATTGCGTGAAGGTATGCCTATCGGATGTAAGGTAACTTTACGTAAAGAGAAGATGTATGATTTCATGGATAAGCTGATGAACATCTCATTGCCACGCGTGCGTGACTTCCGTGGTGTTTCTACAACATCTTTCGATGGCCGTGGAAACTACACACTGGGTGTTAAAGAACAGCTGATCTTCCCAGAAATCAACTACGATAAGGTTAACAAAGTACGTGGTATGGATATCGTTATCGTTACTACTGCAAAAACAAACGAAGAAGCAAAGGCGCTGCTTGAAGAATTAGGCATGCCTTTCAAGAAATAGGAGGACTTACAGTATGGCAAAAAAAGCAATGGTTAATAAATCAAAACGTCCTCAGAAGTTCCAGGTGCGTGAGTACACACGTTGTGAACGTTGTGGCCGTCCTCACTCAGTTTTACGTAAATACAAACTCTGCCGTATTTGCTTCCGCGAGCTGGCTTACAAGGGTCAGATTCCGGGTGTAAAAAAGGCGAGCTGGTAATCAGATAGGAGGAATACAGTCATGATGATAATGACAGATCCGATTGCAGATATGCT
>NZ_CEVYEL010000073.1:0-11073 GCF_982403165.1 Longicatena sp. | reverse complement strand
ATGGACAAAAATGTTTTAATTATTTTGTGTGTCTACTTGACACAAGCTGATCAAAGTGTCCTTTCAGTAGGGCGCTTTTTATATACGCAGATATTCAAATATGATATTCTTAAAAAGAAAAGATGGGTTTTATCACAATAAAAAGGGATTCTTGTTATCGTAAGGGTAGATATTCTTGCCATTTTTTATGGTATGGTGTTGGATAAGCAAATGCTTTATTGTTGGTAAAGAAGATTGCTTTATCGGCTTTTGCAGTGCAACTTATCCCCATAAAATGCAGGTTATAGAAAGTAGCTTGTCTTAAAGCGTGAATTCGTTAAACTAAAAGTGAAGAGAGGGAAAGATCATGAAAATAAGGTTGCTGTGTAGAAAAGAAACAGTGGAAAAAGTAAAGGCGGCTATCCAAAAGGGGGATGTACAATTTGATGATCATGCGAGTATGGTCTTATATGAAATTAACCATGAGTATGATTACCTGTTGGTAAAAGATGGCGAAGAGCATATGCGCTTGGCAGTGGATGAGATCCTGTATATTGAAAGTATTTCCCAGGAAATACTCGTCCATGCGAAAAGTGGCTGTTATCGTAGTAAGAATACGATGTATCAATTAGAAGCAGGCTTGTATGAAAAAGGTTTTCTGCGTGTTCATAAAGCGTATATCGTCAATAAAAAAGCAATTCGAAGGATTCGTACCAATCTTTATATGAAATTCACACTGGTGTTGGATAATCAAGAGGAAATTGAAGTATCACGAAGCTATTATTACCGTTTCAAAGAAGAGATGGGTTTCTAGGAGGCGAACAAGATGAAAGAACAATTACAAAAAATTTTTGCGCCGCAGAGTACAGAAGGGTTTCTATGCATGCTAGGTATTGTGATCTTACTGGGGGTATTGTTGTATGCAGGTTATCGAAAATTTTATGAAAAGCGAATCAATCAAGTGTTGACAGGGAAAAAGGTGCGTATTCTTTCTTTGGAAGCAATCATGATCCTATACTTTATCGCAAGCGTGATTAGCGTATTGGTGTATATGGGAAATGTCTATGCATTACCAAACCAGCAGATTGTAGAAGAAACGTGTAATGTAGAAAATGGCTATGTTGACTTTGGAAATACAAGAGAAGGTGTAGAGAAAAAGATTCGCGAGTTGCAGAAGCAAGCGAAAACCACTTTTATTCATCAAGAGAAAAAGAATAAAGATGGAACGATAAGCATGTATGCGGAGGCAGATGGGAAATCCTATATTTATGCTATCGTATATCCTTACACATATCCTTTAGAAAATCGTGAGTTCTTTCATATATCGGTAAATAATGCAGGTATAGGCGCTAGCTTTTATCAAGAAAGGGTAAAAAGTGAGAATGAGCTTATCGGAATGATCGTAGGACATCATAGAAAGAAAAATTGTCCGGTGGTTGAGTATGATTTGGAAATTTATAATTTTACCGAAGGTGAAAATAAGCATCCACTAGATATAAAACAGCATTTCCGTATTGAGAAAGGAGGCATTGAAACAAAATGAAAAAGAAAATAATCGTTGTTGTTGTATTGGTTATACTAGTACTTGGTGGTTATGCCGTTTGCAAGGCGACACAGAAAAAGGAAACCATGCTGCCTAAAATCAGTTACTATTATGAAATGGATAATGCACATTTCTGGCAAGTTGATTATCTCTATCAGGGAAGTGGGAAGTTTGTGGATATCCACGATTATCAGTGTGCTAAAAAGATGGATCCGCCTTATAAAATAATGCCTACTGAAATAATAAAAGATGATACTTGGCAAGAATTCTCTGTGATCATGCACCTGTTGGACAACAGTGAGCTTAGTTTTACGCAGCTGATTTATCAAGAAGGGGATAAGAAACATTCAGAAACGATCGGTGAGGTACACTTACAAAACCGCAAAGTAAAAACGTTTGATTTTGATGAAGGAGAATCTTTTGCTATGCGAGTTGATGGAAAACCGAAGGTGCTAGACCTTGAAATGCATGAGAAAACCAAAGGGAAACTACAGCGTATCGAATGTGTAAATCCACATGTTGGTGTACAATGGAAACAAGGAAAGCCAAATGTGGAAGATAAGAATATCAGTTATGAGTTAACCTTTCAAATAAAAGATAAAGGATATGACTACTATGCGACCAATCTTCGCTATTATTATGTACAAGATAGTAAAGAAGTCGTATACACCGGACAGGCAATCTTTTATCTAAAAGCGGATGGCAGTATCTTCCGTACGAATAATATCAGTGGTAGTGCATTTTTAGAAGATGAGGTGTCGCAATGACATCTTTTCTTTTATATGTTGAAGAAAAGCTAGTTAAGGTGAACTATGAAGGAAAAATAAGGGGGGATGCGAAAAATTGAAGAAGCGGGTTTTCCTACGGATGTAAAAAATCAATCGAAGTAAAAAAGGCAGCTATAATTAGGATTGTAAAAGTACATGAAATAAAGTAAAATAAATGTGGTAAAACCTTGTATAGTATCATAATTTGGTTGATAGTTTCTACCCGCTGACCTAATCGGTGGACTACAAGGAATCTTTTGACATGGTCATGAAGGTTTCTTGCGAACTTTTCATGTTTTTTTATTTTAGATAACAGAAAGGAAAAGAAAAATGAAGGTATTGGTAATTGGAAAGGGTGGAAGAGAGCATGCTCTTGCACTTGCAGCACATAAAAGTGCTTTGGTAGATGAAGTTTATGCTGCACCGGGAAATCCCGGCATGGCACAGTTTGCGACCTGTGTAGACATCAGTGACAGTGATGTGGAAGGTTTGGTTGCATTTGCGAAAAAAGAACAGATAGATTTGACAATCGTCGGACCTGAGGCTAGTCTATCCCTTGGTGTTGTCGATGCATTTCAACAGGCTGGCTTAAAGATTTTCGGACCTACGAAGGATGCGGCACAAATTGAGTCCAGCAAAGATTTCGCAAAGCAGATCATGGTGAAATACGATGTACCAACCGCTGCTTATGCAACCTTTGATAAGGAAGATGCTGCAGTTGCCTATGTAAAGGCACAAGGTGCTCCTATCGTTATTAAAGAAGATGGCTTAAAAGCCGGAAAAGGTGTTACCGTTGCTCAAAGTGAAGAAGAAGCGCTAGAGGCAATACATATTGCATTCGGCATTCCCGGTAATAAGGTTGTGATTGAGGAATGTCTGGTAGGCTTTGAGTTCTCTTTGATTTGCTTTGTATGTGATGATATCGTTGTGCCAATGCAGGTGGCTCAGGATCATAAATGTGCGTATGATGGAGATAAAGGTCCTAATACCGGAGGTATGGGCTGCTATTCACCGGTTAAGAAAATTACACCGGAAATCATTCAAGAGGCAATGGATACCATCATGGTGCCAATGGCCAAAGCAATGGTGAAAGAAGGCCATTCATTTACCGGTTTCTTATATGGCGGTTTAATGTTAACGGATAAAGGTATTAAGACCATTGAATTCAATGCCCGCTTCGGTGATCCGGAAGCAGAAGTAATTTTACCACGCTTAAAAAGTGATTTCGTTGATGTTATTTTGCGTGTGATGAATCATGAGGCTATGGAATTAACATGGGATGATAAGGTAACACTTGGTGTTGTCTTAGCAAGTGAAGGCTATCCTGCGGGAAGTACTAAGGATGCTGTGATTACAGGCTGTGATGAAGTAGATGCCCTTGTTTATCACATGGGAACGGCAAAGAAAGATGGTAAGTTAGTAACCGCCGGCGGACGTGTCATGATTGTTGTGGCACAGGAAGATACTTTACAAGCTGCATATGATAAAGCTTATCATGAGGTAGCAAAAATTCAGTGTGAGAAGTTGTTCCATCGCCATGATATTGGCAAAAAAGATATGTAATTGATTACGATCAGAAGGAGGAACGTCATGTTTAAAACAGATTTGGAAATTGCACAAGAATGCACATTGGAGCATATTCGCGATGTAGCGGCTAAAATTGGTGTTGAGGAAAGTGACTTGGAATACTATGGCAATTATAAGGCAAAAGTATCCCTGGATTTATTAAACCGCAATCAGGATAAAGCGGATGGTAAACTGATTCTGGTGACTGCCATCAATCCAACAAAAGCCGGTGAAGGAAAATCAACGACAACGGTTGGATTGGGAGATGCCTTAAACCGTATTGGAAAAAAGACGATGATTGCTTTACGTGAACCATCTTTAGGACCGGTCTTTGGTTTGAAAGGTGGGGCAGCCGGAGGCGGCTATGCGCAAGTTGTGCCAATGGAAGATATCAATCTGCATTTCACCGGTGACATGCATGCCATCACAACGGCCAATAATTTAATCAGTGCTTGTTTAGACAATCATATTCATCAGGGCAATGAACTGGATATTGACATTGAACATGTAACTTGGAAACGCTGTCTGGATATGAATGATCGCACGCTGCGTAATATCAATATCGGACAAGGCGCAAAAGCCAATGGTGTAGAGCGTAAGGATGGCTTTAACATCACGGTCGCATCCGAAGTTATGGCGGTGTTATGCTTAGCTACATCCCTCATGGATCTAAAAGAGCGTTTGGGTCGTATGTTGGTTGCTTATAATACGAAAAAGGAACCTATTTATGTAAAGGACTTAGGCATTGAAGGTGCTTTGGCTATGGTGTTAAAGGATGCCATCAAACCAAATATGGTGCAGACATTGGAACACAATCCGGTTTTGATTCATGGCGGTCCTTTTGCGAATATCGCTCATGGATGTAACTCTATTTTGGCAACTAAGACTTGTCTTAAACTGGCAGATTATACGGTTACGGAAGCTGGTTTTGGCGCAGATTTAGGAGCTGAAAAATTCTTAGATATCAAATGTCGCTTTGGTGGCTTAAAACCAAATGCAGTGGTTATCGTGGCAACGATTCGTGCTTTGAAGCAGCATGGAAATGTTGCTTATGAAGATTTAAAGGAAGAAAATGTCGAAGCTATGTTAGCCGGTTGTGCAAACTTAGCAAAACACATTGATACCGTAAAACAATTCGGTCTTCCTTATATCGTAGCGATTAACGAATTCGCAACCGATACACCAAAAGAAGTAGAAGCTCTAGAAAACTGGTGTAAAGAGCATCAACATCCAATGTCTTTATCTCAGGTATGGGCAAAAGGTGGCGAAGGAGCCATTGATTTAGCACAGCAGCTAGTTGCTTTATGTGATCAAGAGAATGCTTATGCGCCTTTATATGCTGTAGAAGACAGCATTGAAGATAAGATTCAGGCAATTGCAACGAAGGTATATGGCGCTGATGGTGTTGATTTTACCGAAGAGGCCAAAGCTCAGATTGCTCTGTATAATGCACTTGGCTGGAATAAGATGCCAATCTGTATGGCCAAAACACAGATGTCTTTAAGCGATGATGCGAAGGTTTATGGTGCACCAAAAGGTTTCCGTATTACGGTACGTGAATTAAATCCATCTTTAGGTGCCGGCTTTATTGTCGCATTGACCGGGAAAGTTTTGACCATGCCGGGTTTACCAAAACATCCGGCTGCCTTAGATATGGACATCAATGAAGAAGGACATATCGTAGGTTTATTCTAATAGAAACAAGTTAAACGATATAGTGATTGAAAAAGAAGAAATCCTATCCTTGTGTAAGTGATATTAGATTTCTTCTTTTATGTTGCTTCTTTGTTTTGTACCATAATGTCTAAAAGTGTATATCATAAAAGATTAAGAACATGACTTTCTTCTTTTATATAATGCTGTTTTGACTATTGGTATGCAATAATTCCTACTGTATTTTTATCATATCTTATATTTTTAGAAAGACTATTGTATTCGATAGGGGAAAAATAAAAGGTTTGCTTCTTTCAAGACAGCAAACCTTACGATAGTTCAAGAGTGATTTAATTAACGATGATATAATTTTTTGGTCTGATACTGATCCTCGCAAGTCAGATTGACCTTTAACTTACGGAAGGTTCCCGCATCTACTTGTGATAGAATAACAGTACTATGGGCTTCACAATTCTTTAATTTATCAAGCTGCTGCAATGCCAAATGTGATACCGGATTGGTCGTAGCACTGATGGCAAGGGCGATTAGAACTTCATCGGTATGTAAACGAGGATTGTGATTGCCTAATGACCCCACTTTTAATTTTTGGATTGGTTCAATGATATTCGGTGATATTAAAGGAATGATATCATTGATATTGCCTAATTTCTTTAAGGCATTTAATAATGCTGCCGAACTGGCACCTAATAAAGATGTTGTTTTTCCTGTGACAATGGTGCCATCCGGTAATTCAATGGCAACAGCCGGTGCATTTGTCTCTTCCGCTTTGGTAAGTGCCGGTTTTACACAAGCACGTTCTTCCGGTATGATATTTGCCTGAGACATGATAATTTCTATTTTTTTGATTGTGTCTTCATTGGTATGTCCTTTTTTGAAGTCTACCTTCGCTTTATAGTAACGGCGAATAATTTCCTCAGTACTTGCTTTGCGTGCTGCTTCATCATCGCATATGCAATAACCAACCATGTTAACCCCCATATCCGTTGGTGATTTATAAGGGCTTACGCCTAGAATCTTTTCAAACATCGTATTTAAAACAGGGAATATTTCTACATCACGATTATAATTTACCGTTGTTTCACCATAAGCCTCTAAATGGAAAGGATCAATCATATTAATATCATTTAAATCAGCTGTCGCAGCTTCATAAGCAAGATTTACCGGATGTTTTAGAGGAAGATTCCAGATAGGGAAAGTCTCAAATTTCGCATAACCGGCTTTTACACCACGCTTATGTTCGTGGTAAAGCTGTGACAAACAGGTAGCCATCTTACCGGAACCCGGACCCGGAGCTGTCACCACGATTAATGGTTTCGTGGTTTCTATGTATTCATTCTTTCCATAACCTTCATCAGAAACAATCAGCGGAATGTTGTTAGGATAACCGGCAATCTGATAATGCAGGAAAACACGAATACCTAAATGTTCCAGGTGTTTTTTAAATGTATCAGCGGATGCCTGGTTCGCATATTGCGTAATGACGACACTACCTACAAATAAACCGGTATCACGGAAGGCATCAATCAAACGCAGTACTTCTACATCATAGGTGATTCCCATGTCGCTGCGAATTTTATTTTTCTCTATATCACTTGCGCAAACAGCGATAACAATTTCTACTTCTTCTTTCAGTTCTAACAACATTTTTAATTTACTATCTGGCTGAAATCCCGGAAGGACACGTGCAGCATGATGATCATCGAACAGCTTGCCGCCGAATTCCAGATATAGCTTATTGTCAAATTTAGAAATTCTATCTAAGATATGCTTTGATTGCAGTTTTAGATATTTGTCGTTATCAAAAGCGATTTCTTTCATCGTTCCACTCTCCTTTAAATCGTTTAAATCACTAAGTCTTATTATAGCAAAATAATTATATATTTACTAATTAAAATAGCAAGAAATAAGAAAATTCTAACAAAGGATTTTAGATGGGAAGAACTAGGCGAATAGGATGGGTTTATATAATTTCAATATGTTTGCGAAAGATTGTGATGAATACTCCTTTTGCATGCAATATTTAAAAAAGAAAGCAGGCAGGGTAAGGATAATTAAAATAGGAACAGGCTATTCGCAAACAAAGATATTATGCTGTTACAGGGTATCTTTTCATAGTGTATTTGAAAAGTCAATTAGTGTATACTTTATGGACCGTTTCTACAGTATGATTGATGATGATATTCATGAATACAATAATTGCCATTCGTTTTAACTTATCCGATGTGAAAAAGGTGTTTACTACTTATATGTCCAATGGCTATGTAAGATATTTCTTAGGAAAGCATGAGTACATGAAATCAAGCGAGAAAGCAAAAAGAGTTATATTTAAGGATGTATAACAATATATGGAAAATCGCTTTTCTTTAAAAAGCTATGTTATAATTATGTATAGGCAATTACCGCTTTTCATTGTGCTTCATAGGGAAATGTGAATTTGTCTATTTTCTCATAGCTATACGGGATAAAATGTTTTATAATAAGAATGCACTTTTTTACACGCAACTATCACGAGTGATAGATTTCATAATAAAATAGTAATACTGGAAGGAGATAAACATGGAAGAAGTTATCAAAATAGAAGGTGGACATAAATTGAATGGTACCGTGCGCATCAGCGGATCAAAAAATGCGACGGTAGCACTTATACCAGCAGCAATATTAGCAAACGGACCGGTTACGATATGTGGGGTACCAAGCATATCCGATGTAGAATCTTTATCTGTACTCCTTCGTGATCTTGGGGTTGTTGTCGATATACGTTCCTCTGACAGCATTGTCATTGATCCGACACAGATGGAAAATAAACCTTTGATCCATGAAGCGGTAAATAAATTAAGAGCATCCTATTATTTTATGGGGGCATTATTAGGTAAATATGGCCATGCGGAAATTCGGATGCCCGGAGGTTGTTATTTAGGTCCTCGCCCGATTGATTTACATTTAAAAGGATTTGAAGCATTAGGAGCGACCATTCATTATGACCATGGAGCATATATCTTAGATGCACCACAATTGATCGGAAATAAAATTTTCTTGGATATTGCCAGTGTCGGGGCTACGATCAATATCATGATGGCTGCTGTTCATGCACAAGGCAGAACAACCATCGAAAATGCCGCAAAAGAACCTGAGATCATTGATGTGGCTACTTTATTAAATAAGATGGGTGCAAAGATACGTGGAGCAGGAACGAATGTCATCACGATTGATGGTGTTGAGGCATTAGGCGGCTGTTTCCATGAAATTATACCTGATCGTATTGAAGCAGCGACATATATCGTATTAGCAGCAGCAGCGGCTGATGAGGTTGTTGTGGAAAACGTCATTCCACAGCATTTAGAGTCCTTATTAAGCAAGCTGCATGAAATCGGTGTTGATATTAAGGTAGATGTAGATCGCCTGATTATAAAAGGAAATACGGGAAATTTAAAAGCAACAGATATCAAAACACTCCCATATCCTGGCTTTGCGACAGATATCCAGCAACCGTTAACGGCATTACTGACACAAGCACATGGACAGTCTATTGTGACGGAAACAATCTATACAGAGCGTTTTAAACATTGTCAGGAGTTAGCAAAGATGGGGGCTAATATTAATGTGATGATACCAAGCTCATTCATCAATGGACCGACACCATTATCCGGTGCTGAAGTGTCTGCAACCGATTTGCGTTGTGGAGCATGCCTTGTCATTGCCGGATTGATTGCAGAAGGAACGACAACCATTCGTAATATTTATCATATTGAAAGAGGTTATGAACACATTGATGAAAAACTGAGTGCTTTAGGTGCTAAGATTTGGAGAGAAACGATAGAGTAAAATAGAGCAGGTAAAAGCCTGCTTTTCTAATAGCGAAAGAGTCGCTTTATTTCGAACCTTCCTAAGCAGGAGAGGAAAAAAGGAGTATAATGAAGATGACGATATGTCAAAGGAGGAGCATTGAAATGAAGCGATTAATCGTTAATGCCGATGATTTCGGTTTCGATGAGGCAGTAAACTATGGCATCCTGAAAGGCTATCAGGAAGGCATCGTTACATCAACATCTATGATGGCAAATATGCCCGGATTTGCGCATGCTGTCACATTGGCAAAGCAGCATCGCGATTTAGGCATCGGTGTCCATTTAACCTTGACCTGTTATTATCCATTAGGTAAGGGGTATAAGAGCTTAACAAGAAGGGATGGTTCTTTTAAAAAGCAAGGGGATATCAATGAATTTGACGAAGAGGAAATGTATGAAGAACTAAAGCTCCAAATTGAAAAAGTGTTTGCGTCCGGTTTGCATCCTGATCATTTAGATTCTCATCATCATATCCATACCTTTCCTCATGTACAAGGAGTATTCGAGCGGCTGCAAAAGGAATATGATCTGCCGGTGCGCGGTGGGTTTCAATACGAAACAATGATGCCACATGCACTCTTACTTGATCAGTTTTATGCAGATGGTGCAACAATCTCAAATTTGAAACAAATTGTGGATTCTTTAGAGGAAGCAAACTGCTATGATTTAATGTGTCATCCGGCTTATCTCGATATGTTTTTACAACAAACAACTTCCTATAATATACAACGTATAAATGAATTGGATATATTATGCAACAAAGATTTAAACGAGTATTTACAAGCAAAAGGAATACAACGATTGCGTTATAGTGATTTATAAGAAAAGATGAGGTGAGGGTCATGTTAAGGGTGGCAATTTTAGAAAGTGAAGAAATGGTAAAAAATATCTTATTTATTTTAGGAGATATTTTAAAGGATGAAGATTGGACCTTTCAGTATTTCGCAAAGTTGTCACAATTTGTGAAAGCCCAACAGCAGAAAGAATATCAGATTCTTATTCTTCAAGATAAATTTGACACGCAAAGAATTGCCGGCACCTTTATTCAACCTTATCCGGAACGTGTTGTCATATTTACAACGTTAGAAGAAAAACGCTATGAGCATGAAGTTGGCAACTTTGAACGTATTTTATATATCGATCGTAGACGGTTACGACATGAATTTCAGCGTATTGATCCTTTTGTGCGAAATTTATTGGCCAATCAGGAAGAATATTTCTTCTCTTATAACCATATCAGTGTACCTTTGAAAATCAGTGATATTTATTACATTGAAAAAGATAATAAAAACCTTGTTTATCATACAAAACGAGGAGAATTCAGTGAACGCAAGAGTATTAAAGATGCTGAAAAGTATTTTGAAAAATATCACTTTTTACGGATTCATTCCAGTTTTTTGGTTAATTTGCAATATGTAACACGATTTGAAACAGAAAGTGTATTTTTGCAGAAAATAGAATTACCTTTTGCAAGAGCTAGACGACCGGAAGTCATTGCCAAAGTAAGAGATTTCACTAAGCATACATAAAGTAACAGATTATTCCAAAAAAACGCCAGATTTTCCACTTCTCTTTACATAACCAGATTGACGAATATAATGAAAGTGTAAAGAAAAAGAAAACAAAAGAAAGCGGTGAGAAGATGTGATACGATTCTCAAAAGTAGACAGTACAAATAATTAAAACGTACTGAATACAG
>NZ_CEVYEL010000072.1:0-11191 GCF_982403165.1 Longicatena sp. | reverse complement strand
AAGAACGGCTGGAAATAGAAAAGGAACGTCATTTTAGGCGTTCCATAGTCTATAAAATATTCAATTTTTTTACTGATGTGTTACTCATCAAAATCTCAAATCAAGGTTATTTGACACCAATTTTGACACCAAATTTTTGTATATTGACGATTTTTGATGAAATGTGATAAATTCATAAAACCCGTGAAAAGCCTGTAAATAGGCACTTTACGGCACTCTATGAACTAAGACAAAAGCTACGCTGTAATAACAACACTTTAGTGCTAATTTCCTAAAAATCCTTTGCCATATGCCTCCTTTCTTAGAGGCAAAGGCGTTTGCATTTTAAAAAAAGCATGCTATACTTTCGCTGTATGTAATTCTATTATGAAAATAAGAAAGTTTTCTTATCAAAATCGTATACTATAGAGAAGAAAGAGAAGGTTATTATGAATAAAATAATATGGAAAGATAATGAAGATATCGTAGCTGGAACAACGCTGCGTGATGTTCAAGTAAAAGAAGACAACAATATGGCTTTACATGTGGGAGGAAACCTGACTGATGTAATTGCGAATCGCCAAGGATTAAGCGAGGATCTTGATATTTCTCTAAATCAATGGGTATTTGCACAGCAGACCCATAGTGATCATATGCATGAAGTAACAAAGGCAGATGCAGGAAAGGGCAGCTTGCTTTATGTGGATGGTATTGCGGATTGTGATGCTTTATATACAAAAGAAAGTCATATTGCCCTTGGTGTTTTTCATGCCGACTGTGTACCGGTGCTGTTGTATGATCCATTCACCCACCTAATTGCGGCGATTCATAGTGGATGGCAAGGTACCGTAAAAGAAATCACACGAAAAAGTGTTGCCTATTTGCTCGCACAGGAAGGGGTACAGCCTGCCCATCTGCATGCCTACATCGGTCCTGCCATTAACTATCATAGCTTTGAGGTAGGTCAAGATGTCATTGAAAAAGTGCAGCAGATGAGCTTTGATACATCCGCTTATATCACCTATTTGCAAAATGGCAAGGCATTGGTAAACAACAAAGGATTAAATAAAGCCATGCTGTTACAGCTAGGTGTTCCCGAAGAACAAATAACGGTAAATAAAAACGATACCTTTCAGCCAAATGAAGCGCTGTTCAGCTATCGCAGAGATCATGACTGTGGCAGACATCTTAGCTTTATTATGATGAAACGTTAAATTAAAAGAAACAAAACCAGCCTTTACTTTCACTGAAAGTTCTGACTGGTTTTTTTTAAATGGATATTTTCTAACAATTGCTTTCTAGCTGTACCACTTTCTGACAACTATTCTTGGGCAGCCTCTGTTTTCGATTGACTGGTATAGGCACGATCAAAGGTCACAACCAAATAATAGGTATGCCCTTTCGCACTTACTTTTTCCGATAACATATCTAAGATGGTCTGGTTGCTCATCTTCACATGGAAAGGTACAACAACATCAAAAATTAAATTGGTGTGGGTTTCTCCAGGTACGATGCGGAAATCATGGATGGTTAGATCTTCATGTATCTCCTTTACAGATGTACGAATGTAATCACGCAATTCATTCGTTAAAGGATCATCAATATTGATGGGATCCATATGCAATACCATTTCCAATCCCATATTGTCTTTAAAATCACGCTCGATGTTATCAATCATATCATGGGACTTTAAGACATCTACTTTACAATCCACCTCTACATGAGCACTGGCAAAAGTGTTATGTGAGCCATAGTCATGGATCATCAAATCATGCATACCTAATACGCCCTCATAACTCATAATCTTTTGCTGAATCTTTTCTACCAAATCTTCACTAGGGGCCTGGCCTAACAATTCATCAAGAGCCTGTTTAATAATACCGGTTCCGGCAAATAGAATGAAAAAGGCAACGATTATGCCCATATAACCATCCAGGTTAAAATGGATCAAAGGAGAAATAATAGAAGATAATAAAACCGCTCCGGTTGCCATAACATCACTGATACTGTCAGCTGCTGTAGCTTCCATGATGCTAGATTGCAGCAATCTGCCATATTTTTTATTATAGGAATACATCCACAGTTTCACCGAGATGGAAAACACCAAGATAACTAAAGACAGCCAGGAAAAGACGACTGCTTCCGGATGTAAAATCTTATCTAAACTTGTTTTAATTAATTCAAAGCCCAACAATAAAATCAGACAAGCCACCACCATGCTGGCAATACACTCATAGCGTGCATGCCCAAAAGGATGTTTCTCATCAGCCGGTTTGCTGGATAACTTAAAACTAATCAAAGAAATCACAGAGCTTCCGGCATCCGACAGGTTGTTGATTGCATCGGCTGTGATAGAAACACTATGTGCTAAAGTACCGGCGATAAACTTAAAGACAAATAAAAGAATATTATTGGCGATGCCTACCGTGCTTGTTAGATTTCCATAGGCACGACGAACCTTTTCATTTTCGATATTCTCATGATCTGGTATCATTTTTTTTGCTAATAATGCTATCATCATATCACCCTTTTTGTTTTCTGAGTTTATAGTTTACCATATTTTATGAAAAACGCAAAGTCCCCTTCTTATTTCCTAAAGGTTTCCTGCAAAAGAGCATGTGGTAATTGCGATTTGTATCTAACGTTGTTTCCCTCATGTTTTTTTCATGAACATCATACGATAGAATAGGTGATGTACATGAAGAAACTCCTGCTTCCCTTCCTCTTATTTAGTTTCCTTATCACACTTTGCTTTGGCTCCTTGACCCTGCAATATGCACAACAAGGATTGACGATCTGGTTTGAAAAGTTGGTTCCCTCGATGTTTGTTACAATGGTACTGGTGAAATTTTTATATCACACACATGCCTTTGCTTTAGTTCCACTGCCTTTTCTTCCGACTTTGCTGAACATGAACAAAGCCGGTGTACAGCTGGTTCTTTGTACAATGCTGCTAGGTTTTCCCACCGGCTCACTGTTAATTGATGAAGCATATCACGAGCATACGTTATCCTTACCACAGGCACAGCGTTTGTTATATACCTGCTGTTTTGCAACTCCTGGTTTTGTCATTATGACTTGTGGTGTAGTATTTTATCATTCGGTAAAGATCGGTATTTTACTTTATGCAGCACAGTTATTCGCTGGCCTTTTTTTATTGTTTTTTACCCGTAAGCAAAGTGTTCAGGCAGCCTTGTCCCCTAGTGCTGCACAGCCCATGATGAAACAGTTGTCTATAGCTGTCAAAGAAAGCGGTCTGTCCTTATATATGATTGGTGGCTACCTCATGTTATTTCTAAGCATCAGCGGGGTGCTGCTCTCCTTTTTACCCGAAGCTGTTGCACTGCCTTTGCGTATCAGTGCTGAATTTTCCAGTGGAGCTGTCTTACTCCAAAGTCTTCCTTATGCTCCCATACTAATCCAACTGCTGCTCTGTGTGCTATTGTCCTTTGGCGGTTTCTGCGTCCATATGCAGATTTTTTCTATGGTTGAGCATGTTCCTCTATCCTATGGCAAATTTTTATTGTTCCGTTTGCTGCAAGCCCTTTTTTCCTGCTTGTCCTTTTATATGCTGCAGATGTTGTTTTTATGATGTGCAAGTATTCGCATCTTTGCTTTCAAAAGCTGATACGTTATAATAAGAAGCAAGGAAGGTGATTATATGAAAATTGCTTGGATTGGTACCGGAGTCATGGGAAAAAGCATGCTGCTGCACCTTGTGCATGGCGGACATAGTGTTTCTGCATACAATCGTACCAAAGCGAAAGCATTGGATCTAGCCAAGGATGGTGTAAAGGTTTGTGACAGCATTGAAGAATGTGTGAGCGATGCAGAGCTTGTGTGTACCATGGTTGGCTATCCAAAAGATGTTGCGGAGGTTTATCAAAAAATCTTTTCGGCAGTACAAGCTGGTACTATCTTGATTGATTTTACAACCAGTTCTCCAAAGCTTGCACAACAGCTCTACAAAGAAGCTAAGAACCATGGTTTAGATATCTTGGATGCTCCTGTTTCCGGTGGAGATAGTGGAGCAAAAGCTGCCACTTTATCTATCATGGTTGGTGGAGATAAAAAAATATTTGAAACAGTTACGCCAGTTTTATCCCTACTTGGCAATAGTTTGCATTATATGGGAGAGGCTGGTAGTGGTCAGCATACAAAAGCCTGCAATCAAATCGCTGTTGCTGGTGCAGTCGCAGCCATGAGTGAAGCTATTGTTTATGCTGAACAAAATCATTTGGATGTAGAAACCATGTTAGAAGCAATCAAGGGTGGCGCTGCTGGAAGTTGGCAAATCGCCAATACCGCACCACGTGTCTTGCGAAAGGATTTTGCTCCTGGTTTTTATATCCATCATTTCATTAAAGACATGCATATCGTTCAAGAAGAAATGGCTGGCAAAGTTAATTTACCAATGCTGAATACAGTATGTGAGATGTATGAAGAATTAGCAAAAACCGAAGGAAACAATGGTACACAGGCTCTGGTTCATTATTATCGTACAGAGAAATAAACTATCAAAAGTCGCAAAAAGGTCAGAAGTTCTGACCTTTTTTATGCTTGCCATTTTACTGTTTCTTTTTTAAAGTGCTTTTTGATAAATAGCTTTAACATCCTCTTTGGTTAATGGTACAAAAGCAGCTTCTAATCCAGCACATGCTTTCTCTGCCATTACATCAAAGTAGCGATCATCCACAATGCCAACTTCGCGCAATGTTGTAGGAATGCCCATAGCTACAAAATATTCTCTGGTTTTTTGAATTGCCTGATGAGCAATCGTATAAGCATCTTCATCCTTTGACAGGTTCCAAACGTTGACACCGAATTCTTTAAACTTTTCTACAGTATTATCATTCAATACATGTTCCATCCAATGTGGTGTCAAAATAGCTAACCCTACGCCATGCGTAATATCGTAGTAAGCACTCAACTGGTGTTCCATAGGATGTACGCTCCATTCAACAGCCTTGCCCAGCTTGATGAAATTGTTAATTGCCCAACTGCTTGCCCACATCAAGTTCGCTCTGGCTTCATAATCATCAGGTTTAGCGATTGCCTTCACACCAAATTCAATACAGGTCTTTAACAAACCTTCCGCCATACGATCCTGCATATATCCTTGCACATTTGAGAAATAGCATTCCATGATATGTGACATGATATCAGCTGTTCCGGCAGCTGTTTGATAAGCCGGAACACTAAAGGTATAGGTTGGATCTAGAATAGATGCTTTCGGACGCATATCTTCATGAGAAGTACCAATCTTATCATTGCTGTCCATATCGCTAATGACGGCAAAGGTATCCATCTCAGAGCCGGTAGCAGCTAATGTTAGAATGCTAACAATTGGTAAGACACTGACAACTTTGCTTGGATCTAAAACAATATCCCAAGCATCACCGCTATAGCTTGTTGCTGCAGCAATGACCTTTGCACAATCAATCGTAGAACCTCCACCGATTGGCAATACGACTTCAATATTTTCCTTACGGCATATTTCTACACCCTTACGTACGGTTGTAATACGTGGATTAGGTTCTACTCCTGCTAATTCAAAATACGTAATTCCGTTTTCTTTAAAAATAGCTGTAACATCATCATAAATACCATTGCGCTTAATACTGCCGCCACCATATACCAGCAATACACGCTTTCCATACTGTGAAACAATATCACCGATTTGTTTCACCTGTCCTTTACCAAAATAAATGGTCGTAGGTATTGTATACGTAAAATTTTCCATGTTTATCCTTCTCCTTTTTTCTTATTATACACCTCAACATCTCATCACTTCTATAGCTTTGACTATTTTATAAGAAATTTATGTATGCCTTTACATCATGGCTTTTCGCAAAGCGCGTACACGTTCTTCACTAACCACATCATAAGCCATTTCATGAGGTGCTGCAGCATAGGCATAGCTCACCTGCTTGCCGATAGTTGTAGGATCATTTTTCCATACCTTGCAAGAAGAGTGCAGCTGCTGAACCTTCGTTATCTCAATCAGATCTTTGGCATTCATTTCATTAACTCCGCAGCCTGCCAAGATTTCCATCTGAGAACCATAGGTTTTTTGTAGATGGGCCAGCATCTCACTTCCTTTTTCTACATTCGGCTGTCCTCCACTAGTCAATACGCGATCCACCCCTAAAGATATCAATTTCTCCATAGCCCCATCCATATCTTTCACACAATCAAAGGCTCGATGAAAAACCGCACATTTGCCATAGGAATGGATCAAATCACACATGATACGAACAGCTTCTTCATCGATAGTTGCATCTTCCTTTAAATAACCAAAAGCCAAGCCATCCGCCCCATGTTCCAATAAAAGGGCTGCATCTTCTAACATAACTTTTTTCTCTGTTTCATTATAACAAAAACCTGCTCCACGTCCTCTTACCATGGCAATGATTGGGATTTGGCAATCACGTTTAGCCATGATTAAAGATGCCAGTGAAGGGGTTAATCCTCCCATATGTAAAGCCGAATTTAATTCAGCACGATCGGCACCACCGCGTTGAGCCGCACATACATCTTCATAACTGCCACAGCAGATTTCCAGCTTATAGCCCATATTCATATTCCTCCTGTCAATACAAGTGTATTGTATCGCAGGTGAGAAAGTGAATGCAAGAGCATAAAGAAAAAGACTATGTCCCATAGTCCATTTCTTTCCTATCTTCCTTTTTCGTTAATTATGCCTCAAGGTCTGTTTTCCATAAGCCATGCAGATTACAATATTCGTAAACATGGATTTTGCCTTTATAATCACCTAAAGCAAAAACGGCTTCTGGTTTTTCACCTGGCTTTAAGTTTACTCGATACAAGTTATCACCAAATTCTACTAAGATCATTGTAATGAAGTGTTCAGCTAACATAGGATGTTCCATAGAGCCGACTTTCACATGTAAATTACCATCAACAATTTCAGCTACAGGTACATGTTTCTCTAAAGCTCCATCTGTTGTATTGGCTTTTAATTCTTGCATCTGCTGACCACAGCACATGATTGGAACGCCTTTATCTTCTACTACTTCGACAATATTGCCGCATACTGCACATTTTAATAATTTCATTTTCATTTCCTCCTGTTTTATCGTTGTTTATAATCTTACGTTGTCAGTATTTCCTTAATACGTTGTCAGTATACCATCGTCCTTTTAAAATGAAAAATGATATGCACTAAAAATTTTTTGAATGATGAAGATGGTGTTTGTTTCTTTAAGGACAATCGTTTAAATAAAGTATTTACTCTTTTCATTTTTCCTAATTCATGATACGCTACTTTCAAAAAGATAGGAGTAATCTAAATGAAGATCACAATGAAGTATCATAGTATACAAATCCAAAGCGAACAGGATAGTGATATAGATACACTATTACAAGATCTGCATCAGTCAAAAAAAGCGCGTTATCTCTTATATCAAAACAAGCAATTATATCTCAATGGCTACTTATGCAAACAAAATCAATCGATTACCAAAAATGATGAAGTACAGATTCACTTACCTGATGAGACTTTGTCCTCGATACCGCCAGACTTTACAGAGCTTTCGATTTGTTATGAAGATGAATTATTATTAGCTGTAAATAAGCCAAGTCATCTTTTGGTACATAGCGATGGTGTAGATACATCACATACCTTATGCAATCGTGTACAAGGGTATTATTTGATGCAAGGAATCACTGCACCCGTTCGTCCCTTACATCGCTTAGATAAAGAGACAAGTGGAATCGTTCTGTTTTGTAAAATACCTTTCTTTCAACCATTATTGGATCATATGATGAAAGAAAAACAGATACAACGTGAATATGAAGCTATTGTGGAAGGCAGCATCCATCAGAAAAAACAAACGATCACCTATCCCATCGCCAGAGATCGTCATGATGCCCGAAAAATGCGCGTATCCGCAACAGGAAAACATGCCAAAACAACGATTACTTTACAAAAAAATTATGGAGCCTATTCCTGGATACATGCACGTTTGTTTACTGGTCGCACCCATCAGATACGTGTACATTTGGCTGCCTTAAAACACCCTTTGTTGAGCGATTCTTTATATGGTACACCATCTGATAAAATTCATCGTCTAGCTCTTCATGCCTCATTGTTGACCTTACAGCATCCATTCACAAATAAGAATATACAAGTAACCTGTGAAATGCCCTTGGACATGAAAGACCTGCTTTAAAAAAGCATATCCAACTAAACATACTATACTACTATTTCAACAGCATACAGGCATTATTACGTCCTGCTAGCTTCGATTTATACACACTGCGATCTGCCCGCTTCATCGCATCTTGATAAGTCGTATCATTGGCATAATAATACGCTGCGCCAATACTTGTGGTAACGCGAAACTTCTTACCACTATATGTGAACTGTGCACAGGCAATCACTCTGCGCAAGCGATCAATATACGTATACATATTTTCTTTTGCAATGCCACTGCATAGTAATAAAAATTCATCTCCACCCCATCGGAACAATCGATCACTGCTTCTAATTTCCTGCATGATCAACAAACTAAAACGTTTTAAGACATAATCACCGGCATCATGTCCAAAGGTATCATTATATTCTTTAAACTTATCAATATCGAAAAAGATGATCATATATTGTTCCCTCGTTTCTTGAAAACGTTTAAAGGTATTTAAAAGTGTTACATCGGCACTTCCCCGATTAAAACACCCTGTCAGATCATCACGACTAGCCTTATCTTTTAAGATTTCCTGTTCTGTTATATCATGCAAGGTTCCCAAAACCAGAATACATTTTCCCTCATTATCAATAATAGAATTAAAACTGGTCTCAAAGATAAACTGCATATCCCCATAAGGATTGGTGATATGAATGACGCTGTGATCTTGCTGTGGTTTTTCATGTATATTTTTTAAAAAGTCGTCTAGACGTTCAATTTTTAAGACCTTTTTTAACTCTTTGATTGGAAAGGTTTTATGCGGAACACCAAGTTTTTGGCAAAGTGACTCATTCGCAGAAAACACCTTTTTTCCTACGTCATACTCCCATACAAAAACATTGGCAATGCTCATTAACAGTTCGAATTTTTGTTTATCCTGCAACGCTTTTTGAGCTTGTTCATCTTCATGACGTAATAAACACATCGTCCCTATGATACATTTTTCATAACGACAGGCATGTACTTCATACCAATGCTGACCATTTTTAAAAGGCTTAGCAAAAGTAAAGGTTATTTCATCACAACTTTCTGTTAACAATCGATGAAAGGCATCTAGCATATTTTGACGGTCTTTTCTATTCAACTCCTTAAGGAAAAGGGTAAGAGAGCATCCACTTGGATGCTTTTTAGACCCTTTCTCATCTGTAAAAAATAACATATTACTCATAGGTTCATATCGCCAGCATGTAATCTTACTTAAAGCAAGCATTCGATTGGCGAAACTGCTTACGTTTGGTTTTTGTTCCTCATCATCTGCTCCACAATCCAACTGCTGTATCAAATGCTGTATATTTTGTAAGATTGCCAGTTCTTTTTTATTCACACAAAACACCTCAAATCACAAATGAATCACATTCTTGCATTAGCCCATAGTATAGCAAGGAATTCTATTGAATACAATGCCTTTTCATAGTCTTTACAAAACTAGTGATTTCTCGACAATATCTGACATAACAGGCTTTGCAAGATGCATCTACTTCATTGTATTCATGAAATTTGCATTTTTGAATAAAACTTTTATACAAACTAGCAAGCCGATATGTATCCGTTTACTTTCTTTTTATTCGTGTTATAATTTGAATTAGATAAGGAGGGTTTTATAATGCCAAACGCAAATCCATTAAAACAAATTGTAGTAAAACAGAAAAATGGTCAGCCGGTAGGAATTTATTCTTGCTGCAGTGCGAATGATTATGTCATTGAAGCTGCTTTAGAGGCTGCAAAACGTGATGATTCCTGTGTGCTGATTGAAGCTACCGCAAATCAAGTAGATCAAAATGGTGGTTATACAGGAATGAAGCCTATTGACTTCATGAACTTCGTTATGGAGAAAGCTGATAAAGTAGGCTTGGCAAAAGATCGTGTATTCTTGGGCGGAGATCATTTAGGACCATTGACCTTTGCTTCTAAGCCAGAAAAAGAAGCCATGGCAATGGCTCGTGAATTGGTTCGTTGCTATGTCGCTGCCGGATTCACTAAGATTCATATCGATACCAGCATGAAGGTAGCAGACGATGATCCAAATGTTCGCTTAAGTGATGAAACCATCGCTCGCCGCGGTGCTGAACTTGCACGTGTATGTGAAGATACTTACCAGGAAGTTTTAAAAACCAATCCTGATGCTGTTCGTCCTGTCTATATCGTAGGTAGTGAAGTACCTATTCCTGGCGGTGCTCAGGAAGCAGATGCCGGCATGCAGGTAACACGAGTTGAAGATTTCAAGGCAACGGTTGCAGCATTTGAAGCAGCATTCAAAAAAGAAGGATTGGACGATATCTGGAAGGATGTCATCGCCGTGGTTGTTCAACCAGGTGTAGAAGAAAAAGATGCCGGATGTACGGAATATGATCGCGAGAAAGCAAAAGATTTAATGGCAAGCATTAAAGATTTCCCTAATCTGGTATTTGAAGGACATTCTACCGATTATCAGACAAAATACAAACTACGCGAACTTGTAGAAGATGGTGTTGGCATCTTGAAGGTAGGTCCAGGAATGACCTATGGCATGCGTGAAGCATTGTTTGCATTAGCATATATGGAAGATATGCAGTTCCATGGCAGAGATGATGAAAAATCACATTTTATTGATGTTTTGGAAGAAGCTATGTTAGAAGAACCTAAGAACTGGTGCAAACATTATCATGGAGATGATAACGCATTATGGTTCAAACGTAAATTCAGTTTCTCTGATCGCAGCCGTTATTATATGCCAAATCCTAAGGTTGCAGCAGCGAAAGATAAATTGATTGCTAATCTGCGTAAAGAAGGTATCTCTCTCGCCGCTTTATCACAGTTTATGCCAATTCAGTATACAAAAGTACGTGAAGGTATTTTAGAAAATGATCCGGAAGCATTGATCAAAGACCGTATCAAAAATACGATTGATGAATATGTTTTTGCATCCCATCAGGAAGAATTATTCAAATAATAACAAAAAAGCAGAAGGCAGTGAAGTGAACCCATAAAGTTGGACACAGATTATCACACCCGACTGATTAAGGATT
>NZ_CEVYEL010000071.1:0-11473 GCF_982403165.1 Longicatena sp. | reverse complement strand
ATCTGAATAAGATGCAGTAGTAAATGTTAAATATCAACGATACAGCACACTAGTACAGCACCAGTTTTGGCATCAACAATTGGCTGGAAAGCATAGCTGACACGTTGCTCTTCTAAGATATTCATCAGTTCCTGACGGCCATCAAATATTAAGTTGTTGTGAAGATAATGTTCTTCACTAAAGGTACGGATATTTCCTTTTTGTGTGTTTTTTACCTCATACATTGCAAAATCTGCATGTTTTATCAAGGTATCAAAATCCATAGCATCTTTTGGCATCCAAGAAATGCCGGCAGATACTTTTACACGGGTAATATCGTCATTGCCGAAATGCATTTCCGTTTCATTAACAACTTCATGAATATGACGGATATGTTTCAAAATGGCTTCTTCATTTTCAAAATGGTGATAGAATAAGAGGAATTCATCACCAGCCATACGAGCTGCGATACAGTTAGGTCCGCGTTCCTTTTGTAGTACATCTGCAAGTGCACAAATCAAATGGTCACCGGCATCATGACCGTAGGTATCATTAACAAGTTTTAAATTGTCAAGATCCCATAATACCATGGCGCAGGTTTTCAAATCAGCTTGTTTCAGTATTGCTTCACAATGGACACGGAAAGCTCTGCGATTCAATAGTTGGGTCAGCACATCATGATCACGTTCATACATCAGATGTTCTTTTTCTTGTATTTCCAAAGTCACATCGCTGACGACAATCACACGATTTCCTTCGACACGATTGATGAGGAAACGCAGCCAACATGTTTGTTCTGCGGAATTTGTAACATGTATCAGATAGATGTCACTGGTCCTATGTTCTGTATTTATCTGTTTTTCACTAGAGATGATTTTTTAAACATAAAAGCTGTATTTCTTCCATGAAAGCTTTAAACGTGTATTCCATTTTTGAAGGATCACGAAATCCCAACAATGTTCCTACTTTTTCTGTACAGAAAACTTTACGTTCATTATATATCTCAATAGCTCCAATTGGGATATCGATTGTGTGTAGGACATAGGATAAGCGAGTTTCTGCACCATGCAAATGATAACTTAGATCTTCAATGGAAGCACTTAATTCATCAATTTCCTTGATATGGGTTTTCGGCAGTTCAATCTTATTGGTTGTTACCGGTGTTTGCCGAAGTCTTGTGGCTAAAGCGCGAATCGGTTTCGTAAACAGCATACTGCCATATAAAGCTACCAGTGTCGCAATGATTAAAGCGGTGATACAGGCATATAGCAAAAGCTGATGAATTTGTTTTGTTGAATAAAAGATTTCATCTTCAGAACCAACACCGATTAAATACCAAAGGGTATCTTGAAATGGGCTAAAGGATGAATAAAGCTTTAGCTGATGAGCACAAGCAAGGGTATCATCACTGAGTGCCGGAGCACTGATGCGTTTCCCATAAGGGGCATCCGTTAATACGATGGATGTATCGTATTTCAAATAAGCACTGTAGGCTGGTCCATTCGATAGGATGATATGATAGGCATCATCGCTTTCTCGATTGGCCAAAAGGAAGGCTTTTTTACTATGATCATTTAATTCTTCATAGGGCAGATAGTTCTTTAGATACTCAACGGAAAGGTCGATACCCAGTACACCATAAACCTGATGATCCTGATTGAATAAAGGAATGTTGTAACTAAGGAAGGGAGTAGGGGAGTCAGCCATATGTGAACTAGTGCTCCAATAGCCACAGTTCAACATGTTCAGCTGAGGGTTTTCTTCCGCAGCTTTTTTTGGCTTAAAGTAAAAATCGAATGTATCCTCGTCTTCCTTCATCGTAAGGGAGGGTTTCCAATTCTGATCTAAGATAAAGTCATTTTGTTTTAATAAGGCAGCATCACCATACTTGGCCGTAATATCTGTTTTATCATTGAAAGATTCTTCGGGGGAAGCATCTTGCAGATAAAAGGCTGGATATTCTTTACTGTGAAAAACCTCTTTGTCTAAAATAAGGTAAATGCCGTTGATTTTTTTGGTTTTGGTTAAGCTATGCAGCCGATTTAAAATATCTTCATTTAAGTAAGGCGATGTTAATGTTTTTCTATGCTCATAAAGTGGATGTGTAGCAGAGATGATCATGGCTACATCATCTGTATCTAAACAGCGTTCATTTAAGTTTTTTTGAATGGCGTCACTGCGATACATGACACGCTGATCAAACAGGTTAAAACTGCTGGCCTTTAAATCTTGCAAGGCACTGCTGTTAAGAAGGGAGATAAAGAAAATCGAGGATATGAGCAAGACCAAAATGATCAGAGTTAATAACAGGCGTTGAAATAATGAATGCACATGCCGTTGCTTCATTGTGCCTTATCCCCTTGTAATAGAGCTTCCATATCTTTACGGCATTGCTGTACCCATTTGGCAAAGTTTTCATCTGATAGATAATAAGCCATGGCTTCTTCTTGGCTCTTACCTGCTTGTATTGCTTTCTGAATAGCTTTTTGATCTTCAATGGCTTTCATATTAGCAGCTTTTTCCAAATAGCTGCGTGCTTCATAAGAACCATCAAAGGAATTTGCTGCATACAGTTTTTGATCATTGACCTCATCCATCGTTGTCTTAACAATATCCTTTAATAAGTTGTTAGGGTTCATATTATGTTTCTTCAAGGTCGTTTCCCATGTTTGATAGGTGTTTGCCTCTTTTTTAACAGGCAGATAACTGGATGCTGCAGAAAATGTAATATTACGCTTTGTTTCCGTAAACCATTGTAAGAAGACGATGCAGGCATATTCGCTTGTTTCATCTGCTTTTGTTATGGCTATGCCACCACCTTGCGATATGACCGCATTTTGGGCATTTTCAAAATGTGGTGTTGGCAATACCAGATAACTCACTTTTTGTTTATCCCCATGTTCATCAATGACTTCGTTGGGATAAAAGGTTCCTCCAGCCGTTGAAGAAACGGTAGCAATCACATCTTTTGTTTTAATATCATCACTGGCAAAACGTCCGTTTTTTACATAGTATCCTTTTATAAAAGGAATGTAATAATTATCCCAGAGACGACGCAATGTTTTATCACTGATGGCAAAAGCTACTTTCCCATCCTTTTCTTGAAAGATATCATCTTGTAGCTGATGTGCCCCACAAATGAGATAATTTGCCAAAGCATCACGGGCAAAAAAGGCTTTGCCATTGCTATACTCATAATACAATTCCGCTGTTTTAGCTAAGCCTTCCCATGTGGAAAGATCCGCCTTACTCACATGAGTGGCGCTAGCAAAACGATCCCATTCTTCTTTATTGATAATCATGACCTCACTGGCCTTAGCGATTGGAAACAGCATGGTTTCATCGCTGCCAACATAGCGACCATCTTTTAAAAATCCATCTACATATGTGTGAATTTCTTTTTCGCTAAGGTAAGTTTCCATAGATACCAATTTATGTTCATTCATAGCCATCTGTGCGGTATCCTGATAGGCGGCAAACATGTTAGGCAGTTTTTCCGTCTCCTCCTTATTTTTTAATAACTTATTCACATCATTTGCGATATTGCTGATGCTTCCTTTTCCGATAGCATCCACAATAATGCCTTTTTCTTTTCCGACGGTTGTATTAAATTCTTCAACAAGATCATCGAAAGCTTCTTTTTGTGAACCGCTGTAATAGTGCCATAAACGTAAAGTGACAGGCTGATCAGCAGATAAACCGTGATTGCTGTTAGAGCTACAGCTACTCATTAGGAATAAGGTACTCAATAGGATTGCCCCTAATTTTTTTATGTTTTTCATAATGTCCTACCTCCTAGGTGAACAAGCGTTTATTATCCTTATTATACACCATATTGTTTTTTCTCGTGTATTTAATCATAAATTTATGACAATTTTGTGAATAACATGTATCTTATGTGGAATAGAAAAGAAAGAGGCTGATGAAGAGGGTAAGGGAAAATATCAAGAAATGCTAAAAACGAAAGCAATCGAACATAAAAACGTAAATAAAACAACAAAAAGTGCTTTACAAATGATTGGAAATGTTCTATTATACAAGTAAGGAGGAAGGAGAATGTACGATTCTCTAGAAATAACATATGAAACCAAACAAAAAAGCAAATGAAATGACAGTAAAAGAATTAGCAGCCTATATTGATTATTCGGTATTGAAACCAGAGTTTACGGAAGAAGAAATCATCGCTCTGACAAAAGATGGTGTGGAACTTGGCTGTGCAACCATCTGCATCAACCCGGGATATATGGATTTATGTGAACCTATCGTAAAGGGCAGCGATACGATGCTTTGTCCTGTATGTGATTTTCCTTTTGGCACAAGTTCTACTGAATCTAAATTAAAACAAATTGAAATTGTTGCTCGATATGACACCGTAAAGGAAATTGATGTTGTCGCTAATTTCGGGCATATTCGCAGTGGAAAATATGATGCTGTTACAGCGGATTTAAAAGCATGTGCCGAATTAGCACATTCCTATGGAAGAGCATTAAAAGTCATTTTTGAAACCGATGCTTTAAATGAAGAACAGGTTAGAAAGACTTGTAAATGCTGCATAGAAGCAGGTGTTGATTTTGTAAAAACGAGTACCGGTTTTTTAACTGGATATGAGGCACATGGGGCAACTTGTGAAATCATTAAAGTCATGATGGAAGAAGTTAATGGAAAATGTAAGGTGAAGGGAAGTGGCTGTATTCGTACAAGAGAACACTTCTTACAACTCATTGATATGGGCATTGATCGTATGGGCGTGGGCTATCGTTCTGTACCGGTAGTTTTAGGATTGGATAAAAAATAAGAAAATGATAGACAGAGAGTGTTGTGCTTTCTGTCTTTCGTATATGGATGTTATAATTATTAAAGAAGGTGAGAGCAATGAAGGAAGATTGGCTGATAGAGCCACTACAGGAACAACGTTTTGATCGAGCACGTATAAAGCGTTTGCGCAATAAGATGGAAAAACGTAAGGCTTCCATTTGCAGTGAGCGGGCAAAACTGTATACACAAGTATTTCAGAACAATGAAGGAGAACCTTATATTTTGCGCAAAGCGCAGGCATTTGCTTATACCCTTACACATATGAGTATTTATGCAGAAGAGGATTCTTTGATCTTTGGAAATATGGCATCGTGCAATTTTGCCGCTCCGATTTATCCTGAATATTCCATACAGTGGGTGTTAGATGAATTAGACAGCTTTGCTCAGCGCGATGGTGATGTATTTACCATCAGTGAACAGGTAAAGCAGGACATCAAAGACATCGCGCCTTTTTGGTTGTCCCATACCCATGAAGATGAAGTAAACCGTCATATAAGTGATGATATCCGTTTGGCAGAGAAACAGGGAGTATTGCATCGTGGTGGTATCTCCATGAGTGGGGATGGACATATCGTACCTGATCATGCCATGGTTTTACGTTATGGTTTTCGCTATTTCATTCAACAGGCACAAACAGCATTGCAAAAAGATGACATCAGTGCTTCTTCAAAAGCTTACTATGAGGCAGTCATTCTAGTTTTAGAGGCAGCTTTGCAATACTGTAAGCGATTTGCGATCTATTTTAAGGAAAAGGCCAAAACATGTAAAGATATTGCGAAACAGATGGAATATCGAGAATTAAGTGATATGGCCGCAACCATGTTAGAACAGGGAGCACGTAGTTTTCATGAAGGTTGTGAAATCGTCTATCTGATTCATATCTGGCAAATGATCGAGAGCAATGGACATTCTTTCTGTTATGGACGTTTTGATCAATATATGCTGGACTTATATGAGCAGGATATAAAGAAAGGAATCTTAACAAAGGAAAATGCATTAGAAATCATCACGCATATGTTTCTTATGAATTCCTCTTGTAATAAGGTACGTCCATATGGCCATACACGGTTTTCACAAGGATATCCACTCTATTCCAATCTGGTTGTGGGTGGTCTTATGCCGAATGGAAAAGATGGCACAAACACATTATCCTATTTATGTATCGAGGCGATGCATTTATGCTCTCTGGCAGAACCTAATTTTTCGGCACGTTACCATAAGGATTCTCCACGTTCTTTTGTTGAGGCATGCGCTAAGCTTATTCGCACCGGCTGTGGCATGCCGAGTATGTTTCATGATGAAACAGCAGTGGCCGGTCTGCTTTCTTTGGGCATTCCTAAAGAAGATGCCTTGGATTATTGTCCGATTGGTTGCGTGGAAACCGGTGTACCTGGTAAATATGGCCATCGAGCTACGGGCATGACCTATGTTAACTGGGGAAAAGTGTTAGAAATCATGTTGCACAATGGCTATGATCCAGCAAGTGGTATCCGTATGTTGCCATATACAGCAAGTGAGGAAGCCTTTGTCGATTTCCAAAATTATGAAGAGCTGTGGCAGGCTTGGAAGACCTATTTAAAGTTTTATTCCGACATCAGTGTACAATGTGATGCTATCTGTGATGCTTCATTAGCTGTTTATGATGCCGATCCTTTTGCTAGCTGTCTGATTCAAGATTCCTTAAAATTAGGGAAGACTTTAAAAGAAGGCGGATGCCGCTATGATGTGATATCACAATCTAATATTGGACCCAGTGTCGTTGGAAATTCACTTTATGCAATAAAAAAGTTGGTCTTTGAAGATAAACGATTTACCATGAAAGAATTACTTGCCGCCATGCATGATAATTGGCAAACAGAAGCAAGTCGTAAGATTCATAAGCTTGTTAAAAAGGCTGCTAAATTTGGCAATGATCAGGATGAGGTTGATAAGATCGTAGCGGATGTTTTCTATTCTTATCTTGCTTTATTGTCTGATTATGAAACGCTGCGTAAAGGAAAAGGGCCAAAGGTAAGCTGTTATACGATGTCTACTAGTAATATCACCTCTTATGTACCAAATGGGTTTGTGGTAGGGGCAACTCCGGATGGGCGTTATGCCGGGACTCCTTTAAATGAAGGGTGTTCACCAACACAGGGAAGTGATACCCAAGGACCTACTGCGGTTATTAATTCGGTAGCAAAATTGCCAAATCATATGGTGGCTGCCGGGCAATTGTTAAATATGCGTTTTGCACCTGCGGCATTGCAGGGAGATGAAAATTTAAAGAAGTTTGTTGACTTTCTGTATGTATCTGCACGCAAAGGCATTTATCATAATCAGTTTAATGTCATTGACAGCCAAACCTTGCGTGATGCGCAGAAACATCCGCAAAAGCATAGCGATTTAATCGTACGTGTAGCCGGATATTGTGCACAATTCATCTCTTTGATGCCACAAGCACAAGAAGCCATTATTGCTCGCACGGAAAATCAAATAACTTGTTAGCAATCTAGGAAAGTCTTGCTAAAATCAGATGGATGAACGCGTAAGACTTTCCTTTTATTTTTATCCATTGTGTGTTATTTCTTCGCGTTGGATACGCAAAAGAACAAATTTATAGTATAATGAAACAAGATATTGAGGTGAAGTACATGCTGGCACATGAAAGAAATGATTACATCCTGACTAAGCTCAATGCCAAAGGGTGTGTGAATGTTCGGCATCTGTCACAGGAATTAGCTGTGAGTGAGGTGACGATACGTCGAGATTTAGAAGAAATGGAAAAGCAAGGCTTATTGATACGAATACATGGCGGAGCCAAAAAAAATCCGAAAACGGAT
This sequence comes from Longicatena sp., assembly GCF_982403165.1. NCBI lineage: Bacteria > Bacillati > Bacillota > Erysipelotrichia > Erysipelotrichales > Erysipelotrichaceae > Longicatena > Longicatena sp. The sequence goes on along the minus strand of NZ_CEVYEL010000071.1, from coordinate 3,857 downwards.
ATCCTGTCAAAGAATGATGAAAGCCGTATGCTCGATCGCTTACAGCTGCATTTTGAACAAAAAAACCGCGTTTGTAAGCAAGCAGCAGAATTCATCAAGGATGGGGATTGTGTTTTTTTGGATGGAGGTACCAGTATTTTTCCAATGCTTTCATATTTGCAAACGAAAAAGATTAAAATCGTTACTCATAGTACCTTGATTCAAGAGCATTTTGACAGTGATGTGGCTGAATTATTCGCAATAGGCGGTAGACTAATACCGGAATATAAGATGGCAGTGGGCCCCATAGCGTTAGAAACTTTGCAACGCTTTAACTTTGATTTTGCGTTTATTGGCTGTGCCGGTATTGACTTATTGCGTCATAAGGTTTATACAGCAGAAATGGATACACTGGCAGTAAAAAAGCAAGCCATGCAGCTTGCTCAACAATCTTATTTGCTTATTGATTCCAGTAAAACTAAAATCAAAGGTTTTTGCAGTTTTACTGACTTTAGTCGTTTTGACGTTATCCTATGCGATGAAGGTGTGTTACAGGAAGATGAAGAGCTACCGGAAAACTTTATGATTGCAAAAACTGAATAAAATAAGTCAATGTATTACCATTTATATCTAATATTGGAACAAGTATAAGGAAGTTTATATCATTGAGTACATGGATTATTCATGATTTTAATACTTTCTTTTCAAATAGAAAAATTAAATTCATATCACTGTCTCTGTTCATTTATATTTAATATTTATTTACCATGCTGAAAATTCATTTGTATGATTTTAGGGGGATTGAGAAATCTAAAGGGGTATTTTGTCATCAAAGGTATGAGCAGAAAATAAGAAGTTTTCACTTCTGCTTTCAATAAACTGAGAAACGATATACTCATGTGTAAAAATGATGACGTTAATACTTAATTTTATAAATTGACGGGTGAGCACAGCTCATAAGATAATCATCATATTCTATCAGCTATCTAGTAGTCTACTAGTTTAACGCTCTCATTGTCCGAAATTTTAAAGCTACATGAAGTCATAAAATCTTCATCATTGTGAACAGTATCACCGCCATAATCATGGCTGCCCCATTTATCTTATTACTGAGGGGAATTGATAAGAACTATAACAACGATTAAAACAATTTTTTCAATTTAAGATCTTTTAAATATAAGAAAACTTTTTTCTATTCATAACTAGATAAAAAAGAGCTATGATGAATCCTAATATCTCTGCTATTGGAACAGCTATCCAAACACCAATCTCGCCAAATATCTTTGGGAGAATAAGAATAGCACCTATGATGAAAATAAATGTTCTGGAAAATGATATAATCGCCGATGTTTTACCATCAGAAAAAGCTGTAAACATAGAAGATGAGAAAATACCTAATCCCATAATAGTAAATGCTAGAGAGTAAATATTGAACCCATGCAATGTTATGTTATAAACATCACTATTTGCAACAGTGAAAATAGTTAATGCTCTTGTCAAGAATATATGCATTAATATGTTTGCTACTATTGAACTAATGATTAGAAACAAGATACTGTTTTTAAAGATACATTTCAATTGCATTTTATCATCATTTCCAAACTTATAACTCAGAATTGGTGCGATACCATTAGCGTAGCCAAAATAGAGCGCTGTAAAAATATATTGAAAATATAAAATAATCGTTATAGAGGCAACACCATTTTCTCCGTAAAACTGTAATAGAGTATAGTTAAATAAAAATGTAGTAGCTGCATTTGCTAAGTTTGTTATCATTTCTGATGAGCCGTTTGTACAAGACTGCAATAGTACTCTGCTATCAAATTTAGGTCGGACAAAATACAGCGCATTATGCTTAGCAGTCAAGAAAAAATGTATACCGACAATAGTAGGAATGCAGTAGCCGATTCCTGTTGCAGCTGCCGCACCTGCAATTCCCATATTTAATGGTGCCATAAAAACGTAATCCAGTACTATGTTTGTTATCCCTGCTAATATTGTAACAACCAATCCTAATGATGGTTTTCCAGCAGTTACAAAGAAGGTCTGAAAAGCAGTTTGTAGAAAAAATGCTGGTGCAAATGTAAATATAATTTCTGCATAAGTAATTGATAATGGAGCTTGTGTTGAACTGGCACCTAAAAATGAAACGATATTTGAAGTAAATAAATTTCCCAATATAGCAATAGAAATCCCTATTAATAACTCGACGACGATAAGAAAACTCAAATTATTTTGTGCTTCTTTCTGTTTTCCCTCGCCCATCTTTCTTGCAACAATAGCACTACCTCCAGTTGCAATCATAATGGCAATGGCCATTTCGCAACAGATAGCAGGATAAAGCATATTAACTGCTGATAATGCAGTAGTTCCAATCAAACGAGAAACAAACATGCCATCTATGATAATGTACATGGATAGACTTATCATCATAATTACGTTTGGTATGGCAAATGATAGTAATGAAGCAAAGTTAAAATTTTTAGCCAATGTTTTATCCATTTTCTATTTCCTCCTTTAGTAATTCATAGTATTTTGTATTGCTCTCAATAAGTTGTTTTCTTTTTTCTTCTCCTAACTTATGCATGGCGTTTTCTTCCATTTGGTATAATCTATTCAAAATAGAAGAAGCGAATATCTCACCGTTTTCAGTAAATGCAATGAGTCTTTCTCTTTTATTTTTAGTACTGGCTGTAATAGTGATATATCCTTTTTTTTCAAAGTCCAATAAAATACCATGTACAGTCTGTTTTGGTAAAGCCCACCATTCACAGATTTGTTTTTGTGTGCATTTTTTATAATCATTTAGAGTATATAAGATGACTAGAGCATTATAATTTAATTGATGTTTTTTAGCCCATATCCTATATAAATCTAATGTTCCACTTAGAGCAATATTGACTAATTTGATTTGTTCTCGAATTTGCATAATAGCCTCCTTTTTATAGTACGGATTCGTACCTTTATATATTAGTACGAATCCGTACTAATGTCAACGGTCATTTAAAATTTGCTTCACGATCTCTTGATTTACTATTAACTTTTTCAAGTTAGACACAAAAAAGCATTGTTACAATAAAATAACTCATAACAATGTTACAATATTTTAAATATATGATTTAAAAATTTATATACTGCTATGCACCATCAAATGCTGATACGTTCATTTTTGAATATCAAGCTATTCAGAAACAGTCATATCTAAACCTATCGCAAGTTTATTATTTATGATTTTTCTTCACATAATTCTTTATAATAGTTTCTGAATATATAAGATGAAATATCCTTTACCTCGTGTATGGTTAATTTTAGTATATATCATTTATAAATGCGATAGTATCCGTACCCAATTGGCAAAGAACGCAAAAAGTTGTAACTAATGGGGTATCTTTAAAAGCATGAAATTAGCGATAAAAGCTTTTTATTTCTCCACCGGATATAAAGCTTTATTTACATAAGAAGCAGAATAGCTTCAATAAATATTCGAAAAGCTATATCCATTATGGCACGGTCATCAGAATAATTTGAAACTGCTTTTCAAATGCGTCAACAGGCATTGTACTGTAAGAGGCAATATCCTGTTAAATTGATTCTGCTTTAATGCCCAAAAAGGCTTCACTGTTAGCAAAATAAGTGTATATTAATTGCTGCGAATCACTTCAAAAATACATATGCATACTATTTAATGCCATATCTAATCTAATTCTGCTATGCCAGTTGTCATAGCCGCATCCTCGTTTTCTCATTCATGGTATAGATGTTGCGAAGTCATCATCATGTAAATATTATATCTTTTCTATGAACAAAACAAAAAGTAAAAAATTCATAGGATGATGAACCTTTGATAAAATCATGGTTAATATGACAGGATGTTGTCC
>NZ_CEVYEL010000070.1:0-11604 GCF_982403165.1 Longicatena sp. | reverse complement strand
CATCTGAATAAGATGCAGTAGTAATGTTAAATATCAACGATACAGCACACTAGAACTACCTATATCACATTTTTTATATATCGTCTGTTTATAACGACTTCCACTGAAATTCGCATAATGCAGATTGCATTCAATATATTGTATATTATGTAACACACAATCAATGAATTGTGTTCCCATTGCGCGACATGTTTTGAAAATAGTGCGATGTATGGCACCATCACTAAAAACAACATTGTTAAATTCACAATTTTCAAAAATGACATCAATCATGTCAATGTTAAGAAAATTACAGTCTTCAAAACATACATTTTCAAATACTATGCCATCCAAATGCAGACATGGCAATTCTGGTTCAGTAATTAGACAATTTTTAAAACTTAGTCCTTGTAGATAGGGCTCCTCTTCCACCATTTTGTGGAATTCTGTCTGTTCTTCTAAATATGAGGGTATTCTTGGTTTCTCAATTTTCATTTAAACCTCCAAGTTATTTGTGTATAACGGTTAAATTTATTAAGTAAATTCTAATGGATTCATTATAACACCCATGTTATGAAAGTCTATATACTTTTTGATCATGGTGCAAAATTTTATCATGAAAAGAATAATCTTGTATAGTTTTTACTTTAATCCTTACTCATTGACAACATATAGTGAAAAAGAGTCTTTCACGTTAATTATAAACCTAAAAAATGTAGAAAGGTCCTTTTACATCTATTCCTTATAAAATATGATGAAGTAGCGTTATGATAAAAGTGAATCTTTTTAAAAACTATAGTCATCTTTTTTATGATTATATCTTGACGATTATCAAAGCCAATTTTTTGTTTTTTTTTCAAAAATCTGCTCCTTTCAGAAATAAACTAAACTTGCCAATCATTGGTATTTCGTCTTATAATGATATCATGTATTTTATATACATGGATTGATTCTATATTTTGCTTTTATATTATCATTTTAAGAGAGCATGAATCGTATTTTATATCTGATTACTCCATCTAAACCTACATATTCAGTCAAAATACATGATATTCAAAATACATGTTAATTCAAAACGCATATTCGTTTAAAACACATGATATTTAAAACACATATTCATTCAAAGCATATGATATTCAAGATACATATTCATTCAAAGCACTTATGCGTAAAATTGACAAGTTATAGAACACTAACCAAAACCAAATAAAGGAAGGACATTAAAATGGAACAAATGATTATCACACCAATTGCAAAATCCCTTAATATCAGTGAAAAACAAGTGGTAAACACCTTAGATCTACTAGAGCAGGGAAATACGGTCCCTTTCATCGCCCGTTATCGAAAAGAAGTCACAAATGGTCTAGATGAAGAACAAATCCGCGTCATTCAGGAAAATTATGCATATCAGCTAAACCTAAAAAAACGTAAGGAAGACGTGGCACGTCTTATTGAACAACAAGGAAAATTAACAGAAGAAATAAAAAAACAAATTGAAGCATGCGAAAAGCTGTCACAAGTAGAAGACATATATCGACCATATCAACAAAAACGCAAAACCCGTGCAACAGATGCACAGGCAAAAGGTCTTGCTCCACTTGCTGAATGGTTATTAAAACTACTGCCAAACGTAAATGTCGCACAAGAAGCAGCAAATTATATAAAAGAAGATGTACCAACTATTCAAGATGCTTTGCAAGGGGCAAAAGATATTATTGCCGAAAAAGCTAGTGATGATGCTGAAATCCGCAAACGCATCAGAAACAGTATGGAACATTATGGACGCCTAGTGACAAAAGAGAAAAAGAAACATGAAGATACAAAAAAAGTGTATAAAATGTATTACGATTACAATGAACGTATTTCCACCCTAGCGAGTCATCGTATCATGGCAATCGATCGTGCAGAAAAAGAAAAGGTCATCCAAGTCTCCATAGATTTTGATGAAGATTATCAACTGAATTGGGCTATCCAGAGATTCACCAAAAAACGCCAATGTCCAGCGGTTCCTTATATTGAAGAAGCTGTGCAGGATGGATTAAAACGCCTTGCATTTCCAAGCGTAGAACGAGAAATTCGCAATGAACTGAGTGAAAGAGCACACGAACAATCAATCGAAGTATTCTCTATGAATTTAGAAAAACTATTGTTGCAACCACCAATGAAACAAAAAATGGTATTAGGCTTTGACCCAGCTTTTCGTACAGGATGTAAACTTGCGGTAATAGACGAAACCGGAAAGCTATTGAAAATCAGTGTCATCTACCCCCATCAGCCAAATGCCAGGACAAAAGAAGCCGAAAGTATCATGCTGAATTTGCTAAAAACATATCCTATAAAAATCATCGCAATTGGCAATGGTACAGCCAGTCGCGAGAGCGAAGCTTTTGTTGCAAAGTTGATACGTGATTATCACCTTGCGGTGTCTTACACCATCGTCAGTGAGGCAGGAGCATCCGTATACTCTGCCAGTAAGCTCGCCCGTGAAGAATTTCCGGATCTTCAAGTAGAACAGCGTTCAGCTATATCAATCGCTCGAAGAGTTATTGATCCACTTGCAGAATTGATTAAAATAGATCCACAATCTATCGGTGTTGGTCAATATCAACACGACCTGCCAACGAAACGATTAAAAGAACGTTTGGATTTTGTCGTTACAAAAGCAGTGAACCGTGTAGGAGTAAATGTGAATACTGCCAGCAGTGAATTATTGAAAAATATATCTGGTTTAAGTGCAGCCACCGCGAAATCAATTGTGACCTATCGTGAAGACCATGGTGAAATAAGAAACCGCATCGAGTTAAAGCAAATTCCAAAGGTCGGAGCAAAATCATTTGAACAGGCGGCTGGTTTCCTGCGCATTGAAGACGGTGATGAACCTTTAGATCGAACATCTATTCATCCTGAAAGCTATGCTTTGGCGAAAAAAATTCTTGCCCAATTTGCTTTAACACCTTCTATGATGGGAAGCGAGGAAGCAAGAGCTTCTTTGGAAAAAGTGACATCTTCAGCCTTAGCAAAAGAATTAGGCGCTGATGTATATACGATTGAAGATATCTTAGATGCCATACGTTCTCCATTGCGTGATTATCGTGAACGCTATGATGCGCCAATTTTACGAAGTGATGTATTGGAGCTGGAAGATCTGCATATCGGAGATGAATTGGAAGGTGTTGTTCGTAATGTTGTGGACTTCGGTGCTTTTGTAGATATCGGTTTGCATGAAGACGGCTTAGTACATATTTCAAAAATGCGCCGTCAGCGAGTGCAACATCCTAGTGAAGTTGTGGCTGTAGGAGATGTTGTCAAAGTCTGGGTATACAATATTGATCAAGAAAAACAAAAAGTACAACTTAGTCTGTTACCATTGCAAAAATAAAGCTGTGGTTGATGAAGAGGGTACTGGTTAGTCAATGATGATAAAAATAGTATCAGGTAGTAATGGAAGTACTTTATAATGAAGATATGGATGTGTTTTCTAAGCAAATGACGTGCTGGTCTTTTCACCCGCAGGATCATTTCGATTAAAAAACACATCCTTTTCTTAAAGATGCGACGTTAAGAACATCATCTATTCATCTTTATTTAATATGGATAAGTAGAACCACTTTCATAAAGAATGATGTGCGTTATCCTTTACAACCTAACGGAATTAATTTTATTATGATCTTTTTTTATATCTGATCAACATTTTTTTATCATTTGCAATGCAAATCACGATCAGCTAAAAAGTGAAGAAAACCAAGCTTTCTTTGACAGTTTAAATTTAAAATTTCATCATTTCTAAACATGTGACATGTAGTATCCATATAACTAAATATTGACGATATCGCTTTGTAATAAAGGCAAGCGAAAGTTTTACACAAAACGTAATTTCCTTATGAAAAATAAAGATTTTATAGTATAATAAACGTGGTAATTATAAGGAGGACTAAGGAATGTCAGAAATCGACGTATTAAAGGGACATGCGACGAATATCCGAAAGAATATCGTAAAAATGGTGACAGAAGCAAAATCTGGTCATCCGGGTGGAAGTTTATCCTCTGTGGAAATTGCGACGGCTATTTATTTCACACAGATGAATATTGATGAGAACAATCTGACGAGCAATCAGCGTGATCGTTTTGTGTTATCAAAAGGACATGCATCACCGCTGTTGTATGCTGTATTAGCAGAAAAAGGATTTCTTGAAGAAACAGAATTAGCAACCTTCCGTAAGCTGAATTCTCGTTTACAGGGACATCCTAGCATGCGTAAGTTGCCTGGGGTAGATATGTCAACCGGCTCTTTAGGGCAAGGTATTTCAACGGCTGTAGGAATGGCGTTATCGAACAAGTATCATGAACTGCCTTATCGTGTATACACATTGTTAGGCGATGGTGAATGTCAAGAAGGTGAAGTATGGGAAGCAGCTATGGCAGCTGCTCATTACAAGCTGGATAACCTTTTGGCATTTGTAGATAACAATGGATTGCAAATTGATGGCAAGATTAGTGATGTCATGAATCCTTCACCAATTGATGAAAAATTTAAAGCCTTTGGCTGGAATGTCATTACGCTGGAAGATGGTAATGATCTTGCATCTGTAATTGAGGCATGTGAAGAGGCGAAAACCGTTAAGGGCAAACCTACGGTAGTTGTCGCGAAAACGGTGAAAGGAAAAGGTGTTTCCTTCATGGAAAATCAGGCAGGTTGGCATGGTGTTGCCCCTAGTGCGCAACAGTGTCAGGATGCACTCAAAGAATTGGAGGGAAATAAATAATGAAAGTAGCTACACGTGAAGCTTATGGGAAAACTTTAGCGGCATTAGCAAAAGAAAATAAAAATATCATCGTGTTAGATGCTGATTTGTCTGGTTCAACAAAGACAAAAGAAGTCAAAGCAGTAGCACCTGAACAGCATTATAATATGGGAATAGCAGAAGGCAATATGATGGCTGTTGCGGCAGGTCTGGCAGCAAGTGGTAATATCGTCTTCGCATCTAGCTTCGCCATGTTTGCGACTGGTAGAGCTTTTGAACAAATTCGTAATTCTATCGGTTATCCACATCTGAATGTGAAAGTCTGTGCATCACATGCCGGTCTGACGGTTGGTGAAGATGGTGCCAGTCATCAAAGCATTGAAGATATCTCCCTAATGCGAGGCATTCCTGGTATGACTGTCATTTGTCCGGCAGATGCAGTGGAAACGGATAAAGTTATCCGTGCTGTGGCGGAAATTGATGGACCTTGCTACGTTCGTCTGGGCAGAAGTGCAGTGGAAACGGTATATTCAGAAGATATGGCGTTTGAAGTTGGAAAAGGAAATGTCCTACGTCAAGGGAAAAAGGTCGCAATCATAGCTTGTGGCATTATGGTCGAAGCAGCATTACAGGCTTATGATGAGCTAAAGGAAAAAGGCTATGAACCAACTGTAGTGGATATGCATACGATCAAACCAATTGATAAAGATTTATTGGTAGAACTGGCGAAGAGCCATGATTTATTCGTTACTTGTGAAGAGCATAGTGTCATCGGCGGCTTGGGCAGTACAGTTGCTGAAACATTGAGCCAGTATGCTCCAACAAAAATTAAGATGGTTGGCGTTCAGGATACTTTCGGAGAAAGTGGTACACCTGCTGGCTTGTTGGAAAAATATGGCTTAACTAGTAAGGATATTGTTAAAGCAGTTATTGAAGAATAATACATATCGATAAAGAGAAGAGGGAGAGCCTTTCCTTCTTCTTTTTTCATACAAGTAGCTTTTGTGATATTTGATAGAAATCTTTTGTGATTTAAAGAATAAGTAACTAGCCAGTATGGCAAGTAATGTACAATTTCATGCAAGATCATAAGCATTCATTAGCTTTTCCATTCATAAGTTACAGTTAGCTTTTAGGTTCATAAGCATCTGTTAACTTTTATATTCATAAGCATTTTTTCCATTCATAAGCATCTGTAAACTTTCACGTTTATAAGCGTGTATAAAAGAAAAAGAGACAGAAATTAAAGATTGTGGCTTACAATTTTCTTACATTTCTTTTAGATAAGGAATTTATGTGAAGGATTTGTTATAATACAAGCATGGAGGGATACTATGCAAACAAGAATATTGGTACTGGATGATGAAAAAGAAATCGCTGACCTTGTCACCCTGTATCTGAAAAATGAGGGATATCAGGTCCACGAATTTTATGACAGCGAAGATGCATTGCGTTTTATAAAGGATAATCCCGTTGACTTGGCAATGTTGGATATCATGATGCCAAAGATTAACGGCTTTGAGATATGCAAGATCATACGTGAAAAATATACATTCCCGGTTATCATGTTAACGGCTAAAATTGAGGATATGGATAAGATTCAGGGATTGTCATTAGGAGCGGATGATTACATGACCAAACCGTTTAATCCGCTGGAGATGGTAGCACGAGTAAAGGCACAATTGCGTCGTTATAAGAAATATAATACAACAAAGGATAATGTAAATGTGATTGATTTTAAAGGACTTATCATCGATAATGATTCTCATCAATGCACACTTTATGATAAAGTTTTAAATCTGACACCGATTGAATTTTCGATTTTGTGGTATTTATGTAAGAATCGTGGCAGAGTCGTTCCTAGTGAAGAATTGTTTGAAGCTGTGTGGAAAGAAAAATATTTTGATTCCAATAACACGGTGATGGTACATATTCGCCGCTTGCGAGAGAAGATGATGGAACCGCCTCGTAATCCGAAATTTATTAAAACGGTTTGGGGCGTAGGGTATAAAATTGAAGAATAATTGGTATCAGCAGCTGCGGAAACAATTGACTCTGCGGTTTCTGCTGTTGACGCTTATCGTATCTGCAGTTTTATTACTCTTTATTGCCATGATCGGCAGTAAAGCTGGGTTAGAAGCCAGTAAAGGAACTTTAAGCAATGGGGATTTTTATTATTACTATTTACAGCATTCATGGGAGATTAATACCTTGTTATTCACCATTGGGTTTATCGCTTTATTGTTATTTTTTATTGTATCTTTCTTTCACAGCATGGATGCCTTACTACTCTGTCTACAAGGAAAACCTTTGCGTAAGCAGCCTTTATTTTTCAAAATGTTTCCACAATTTCTGGAGGCTCAAAAGAAAGTCGAAAATTTGCTTGCCAAACGCAGTGTGAGTGAAGAAGTGTCTGCACAAAAGAAAGAGCATAAGAATGAATTATTAATGTATCTGGCACATGATCTGAAAACCCCCTTAACATCAATGATTGGTTATATCAATCACATTTTGGATCATCATTTGAATGAAGAACAGGAAGCATCTTCTTTAGCCATTGCACATAGTAAAGCAAACCGTTTAAATGAATTGATTGATGAGTTTTCTGAAGTTTTACGTTATGATGATAAGGTGTCACAACTGAATGTTACACATATTGATTTGACTATGATGTTAAAGCAGCAATTGGTAGGTTTTTATCCTTTATTAGAAGGAAAAGGTCTTAAATTAAAGGAAGAAATCCCACAAGATATGTTGATTGATGGTGATTATGATAAACTACAGCGTGTATTTGATAATCTGATGCGTAATGCTATCAATTACGCAAAACCGGATACGACCATTTATATTACGGTCACAAAACAAGAGCAGGGCATTCAACTATTATATCGCAATAAAGCTGAGGATATGAAGGAAGAAGCCGTTGCACATTTGTTTGATAAATTTTATCGTGCACAGAGTGCCCGCAGTTCCAGCAGTGGTGGTGCCGGCTTAGGTTTAGCAATTGCGCGAGAAATTATGCAGCTGCATCATGGGGATATTCATGCAGAATTAGATGGCGATGAGATTTCCTTTTATCTGCATCTACCTTATACGTTAGGGGCATCGATATGAAAGAGCGATATTTGAAAAACTTAGAACGCCGCTTGGTGCTGAAATATACCTTTATTGTATTGGCATTGAGCCTAGGTGGAGCTACGATCTTGTATATTTTTGATAATGTATTAAATGGCATTGTCATTGATTTTTTAAAAGTACTTTTGATAGATGGTGACCCATTTTCAACCTTTAAGAAGATTTTTGCTATTGTTTTACCTGCCATTATTGCCATTACTGGTTTTATGCTTGTTTATTTTCTATGCCGAGAGCTGTCAAACTATCTTCGCGTGTTAATGGAAGGTATGGATGATGTTTTGGAAAAGCAACGCGAAAAGTTAAATTTTCCTAAAGAGTTGCAGCCTACCCAAAAACTAATCTTATCCATTGCGGAGGATTATCAGCGCAATGAGAAAGCAGCTTTAGAGGATGAAGAAAAGAAGAAGGATTTGATTTATTTATTAGCACAGGATATAAAATTGCCTTTATCAAATATTTTAATGTATTTAGAACTGTTAGAAAAGGAACAAAGAATATCGCCACAATTACGTAAGGAGTTTATGGCAAGTGTTCTTTATAAATCCATGGATCTGGAAGAGATGATCAATGAGTTCTTTGATATCACTCGATTCAATCTGCGTTATGCGAAATGGACACCGGAGCATATGTATTTGGATCGCATGGTGGAGCAGGTGTTGGATGAATATTATCAAATGTTGGAAGAAAAGAGTATGAAAGTGGATGTGCAGTATGAACATCAGCTGCCCTTATATGCGGATAATGACAAGATTGCCAGAGTTCTGCGTGATTTATTACGGAATATGATTGCATTAGGGGATGCCAATAGTACCATTGTTATACAGCTTATGGAGCATAGTGCGCATTATACGATTGTGATGAAAGGCAGTGTTCCTCATTTGTCCGCATATCAGATTGCTCATATTTTCCATAACTATTATCGCTTAGAGGATTTGCATGGAAGTGGTAAGCAGCATGTATTGGGTTTAGGTATTGCAAAACAGATTGTTGATATGCATAAAGGCATCCTTAGGGCAAGTTCTTTGCAGGATACCTTGCAGTTTTATATTGATTTGCCCAAAGAAACTTTGGAGAAAGAAGTAGCGCATGCATAAGCTGAAAGGATGCTGGTGGCTTATGCATGAAGTGAATAGTACAGAAAGGAAAGAAAGCGTATGCGTTGTGAAGTAAATGAGCAATTTCCGATAGCCATTGAAGAGGAAGGAACGGTTATGGACTATGTCGATCACGAATTTGTCTTTGTGATCAAGGATGAAACATGGACGGATTTCGAGTTGAAGGCATTAAAGAAACAGCCTTTGGAAATAGCGTTTGTATATAAATATGATATCGCCATCTTCTTATTAACATTGGAGGATGCGATTGATACGAGTGATTTCGTATTTAATGTGCATGATAACGATTATGATGAAACATTGTTTACACATTTTGCTACAGGCAGTGGTTATACCTGCACGTTATATTTACTTGATGGTAAGAATATAGTGAAAGGTAGAAAAATCGTGCAACTATCAAATGCGATGTCCCTTAAGATTGCGGACTGTTTAAAGCAGCAGAAGGATGTCCCTTATCGCGAAGAAGAATTTATTTGTAATCTAGAAGGGTTGCAGGCGGCTTGGGAACCTTTTGAGTTACAGCCAATGGCAATTGCAAATGAGACGTTTAAATAGGTATATTCTTTTAAAATGTATGCGGTGTAAATACACATGTATACATTTTTTAGATTTATAGTTGTGCTTTTTTTCACTATACAGTATAATTTAAGATAAGATTTAAGAGGAGGCAAAAAGATGAGAGCGGTAGTAAGTGTAATTGGTAAAGATATGGTAGGCATTCTGGCGAAAGTCAGTGTAGAATGCGAAAAGGCGAATATGAATGTGCTGGAAGTTTCACAGACATTGCTGCAAGATATGTTTGCGATGATCATGCTGATTGATATTACAAAAGGTAATACATCCTTGAGTGATTTTGCACAGCATATGGAAGAGGTAGGAAAAAAAGAAGGTTTAATTATCCACGTCATGCATGAGGATATTTTTAATTCCATGCATAAAATTTAGAAGGAGAATTGTCTATGATAAATGTACATGATATTCTGGAAACCATAAAGATGATCGATGAAGAATACTTAGATGTTCGTACGATTACCATGGGTATATCTTTATTAGATTGCTGCGACAGTGATATCGATCGTTCTTGTGAGAAGATATACAATAAGATTACGCGGTTGGCAAAAGACCTGGTCAAAACAGGAGAAGATATTTCTCGTGAATATGGTATCCCTATTATTAATAAGCGAATTTCGGTTACACCGATTGCCATGTTGGTAGCTGCTAGTGGCGGTGATCCTGTAAAATATGCATTGACATTGGAAAAGTGTGCGCAAGCAGTAGGGGTTAACTTTATTGGTGGTTATTCCGCATTAGTGCAGAAAGGATGTGCAGCCGGCGATCGCGAATTAATGGAATCCATCCCGCGGGCATTAGCACAGACGGAGCATGTGTGTGCATCTGTTAATGTTGGCAGCACAAAGGCAGGCATTAATATGAATGCAGTAGAGCTTATGGGTCGTATGGTGAAGGAAGCGGCTGAACTGACAAAAGATAACAATTGTATTGGAGCAGCAAAGCTTGTTGTATTCTGTAATGCGCCTGAGGATAATCCTTTTATGGCCGGTGCTTTCCATGGTGTTGGAGAACCGGATTGTGTCATAAATGTAGGTGTATCTGGTCCGGGTGTGGTAAGGGCTGCGTTAGCGAAAGCTCCTAAGGATGCGCCGATGAATGAGATTGCGGATATCATCAAAAAGACAGCCTTTAAGATCACACGTATGGGTCAATTGGTTGGCTCCTTGGCAAGTGAGCGCTTAGGTGTACCATTTGGTATCGTGGATCTTTCTTTAGCACCGACACCGGCTGTCGGTGATAGCGTAGCATATATCTTAGAGGAAATGGGCTTACAGACTTGTGGGGCATATGGTACGACAGCTTGTCTGGCAATGCTGAATGATGCGGTAAAAAAAGGCGGTGTCATGGCAAGTAGCACGGTTGGCGGTCTCAGTGGAGCATTTATCCCGGTCAGTGAGGATGCCGGTATGATTGCAGCGACACGTGCCGGTGTTTTATGCCTGGAAAAATTAGAAGCTATGACAGCGGTATGTTCCGTAGGTTTAGATATGATTGTAATTCCTGGTGAAACAACTGCTGAGGTAATTAGTGGTATCATTGCGGATGAAGCTGCAATTGGAATGGTGAATTCTAAGACAACAGCAGTTCGTGTGATTCCGGCAGTTGGTAAACAAGCAGGTGATGAACTGGAATTTGGCGGTTTGTTAGGAAGTGGCCCTATCATGAAAATTAATCAGAGTGATAATTCTGTCATGATTCATCGAATGGGAAGAATACCAGCTCCTTTACAGAGCTTGAAGAATTAAATGATACAAAAGTCTAAAAACTATAGGAAGATAGCTTTTAGACTTTTTCTGTTCAGTATGATTGTATGAAAGATACAAGAAGTTATCTGTATTCCATATAGAATCATCCTAGGGAAGTGTTGCGTGTAATTACAAGGCGACTTGCAAAAATCGTAATTCTATAAGGATGGTTAACGCTATTAGATATTCCTTTACATTACGATATAACACGAAAGGGGAAACGGATATGAATGAAAGTATTCATATAAATTATATATGTCTTTTTGACTATCTTTTTATATCTTCTTAAATGTCCGCAAAGCCTTATTTTATCGG
>NZ_CEVYEL010000069.1:0-12209 GCF_982403165.1 Longicatena sp. | reverse complement strand
ATGGACAAAAATGTTTTAATTATTTTGTGTGTCTACTTGACACAAGCTGATCACTATGGTATAGTTGTAATATTTCAATAAATCCATTACAATAAGAAACTAAATAGGGGTGATAGTATTGAAAGAAATTGTGAAAGAAGCTATAAAATTAAGCTTTCCGGTTATGATTGGGTATGTCTTTTTAGGTATGGCATTTGGCATCTTATGTGAACAACAAGGATATTCTGCGCTGTGGGCCTTTTTCATGAGTTTTTTTGTTTATGCAGGCAGTATGCAGTTCGTTATGTTAACTTTTTTTCATTCTGGTTTTCATTTGCTAGAGGCGGCAATAGTTACACTTACAGTAAATGCCAGACAATTGTTTTATGGATTATCTTTTTTAGATGTGTTTAGCAGAATGGGAAAAAAGAAGTGGTATATGATATTCTCTTTAACAGATGAAACCTATTCTTTATTATGTGCCATTCCTGATCAAAAAGCGGAACATGGGAAGAAGTTGATGTTTTTCATTTCTCTCTTTGATCAATGCTACTGGGTCATAGGATCAGTGATTGGTGCCGTTTTAGGAAGTCTGTTAAATTTTGATACAACCGGAATTGACTTTGCTATGACAGCTTTATTTACTGTCATCTTTGTAGAACAATGGCTGCATACTGTCAATCATCTGCCTGCTTATATTGCGGCTTTCGCCATTCTTATAAGTATTGTTGTCTTTGGCTTTGATAACTTTTTATTACCGGCATTATTGCTTCTGGTTATCTTCTTGCTGATCTTTGAGAAAAATGTTGAACGAAGAAAGGAAGAACGATCATGATAACGACACAGGCATCGTTGAGCATTATTTTAGTTGTAGCTTTTTGTACTTTCCTAACCAGAGCGATACCATTTCTCATCTTTAAAAACCCGGATAAACTTCCTAAAAGAATCCTATATCTTGGCAAAGTATTACCGATGGCAATCATGCTTTGTCTTATCATATATTGTGTCCGCCATACAGCCTTTATGTCATATCCCTATGGAATTCCAGAGTTTCTGGGAATTGGATGTGTTGTCTTATTGCATATATGGAAACGTAATAATATGATCAGTATCATTGGCGGCACGTTTGTTTATATGATGCTGATTCAAGTTGTTTTTGCCTAAACATATGTTTATGATGAAGGCAGCAAAGAGGAGCTTATGCCATCTGCATAGAGTAAAAAGTCATTATCTTTTAGACGTTAATGTAAAAGCGTTTTAGGATAGTGCTTTTTTTTATTGTGTCTTTGATACAAGGACAAGCATCGCCGGATTGTTTATGTTAAGAAAACTATTTCAGAAAATTTATAAGCTTTTTACATTATCACTTTCATTTCATTTCATATGTGCTATAATTATCATCACATACATAAAGTAAAAAGAAAGGAAGGTGCCGAATTATGGCCGAAAAAAGAATTTACAACTTCTCAGCTGGACCATCCATGCTGCCACTGGAGGTATTGAAAAAAGCACAATCGCAGATGCTGAATTATGAGGGCAGTGGAATGTCGGTCATGGAGATGAGTCATCGTTCCAAGGCATATGATGCCATTATTAAAAAGACAGAGGAAAGACTTAGAACCATTCTGGCAATTCCTAATAACTATAAAGTATTATTTCTGCAGGGAGGGGCAACTTCACAGTTTTCAATGGTGCCTTTAAATCTGCTGCAAAAAGGGAAAGCAGATTACATCGTCACCGGATATTTTGCCAATAAAGCATATGCCGAAGCGAAGAAATATGGGGATATTGCTTTGGCAGGAACAAGTAAGGATAAAGATTTTACGTATATTCCAAAACAGCAGGAGCTGGCATTAAACAAGGATGCGGATTATGTTTATTTGTGCGCCAATAACACGATCTATGGTACAGAGTGGAAATATGTACCGGATACAAAGGGAGTGCCTATCGTTGCGGATATGTCCAGCAATATCTTATCAAAACCGATTCGGGTAGAGGATTATGGCATCATCTTTGCCGGAGCACAGAAAAACATGGGCTGCGCCGGTTTGACTGTTGCCATTGTACGTGAGGATCTGATTGGCCATGCGAAGGAATTTACACCTGTTATGATGGATTATGCACCACTTGCCGAAAAAGATTCTATGTACAACACACCACCAACGTATGCCATCTATATTTTAGGCTTAGTATTGGAATGGATCGAAGAGATGGGTGGCTTAGCTGTCATGGCAAAGCGTAATGAAGAAAAAGCGAAGCTGTTATATACGTATTTAGATACAAGCGATTTCTATCAGACACAGGTAAATCCAAGTGATCGTTCTTTGATGAATGTGACTTTCCGTTCTCCGAATGCAGAATTGGATGCACTGTTTGCGAAGGAAAGTGCGGCAGCCGGTATGAGCAACCTGAAAGGCCATCGTGCAGTAGGTGGTATGCGGGCATCCATTTATAATGCCATGCCTATGGAAGGTGTAGAAACACTGATTGCCTTCATGAAGAAATTTGAAGAAGAAAATAAGTGAGGGAAAACCATATGAAAGTAAAATTATTTAATAAGATAGCAGAAGCAGGAATTCAACAGTTTGATGAAACCAAATATAGCTTTAGCGAAGACTTTGATGACTATGATGCCATCATGGTGCGTAGCGCGAAGCTGCATGATGTAGCATTTCCAGCTTCTTTGAAATGTATTGCGAGAGCCGGTGCCGGCGTCAATAATATTCCATTGGATAAGTGCAGTGAGCAAGGTATTGTTGTCTTCAATACACCGGGAGCAAATGCCAATGCGGTTAAAGAATTGGTGATTGCGGCGCTGATCTTAAGTGGCCGTAAAATTGCTCAAGGTGTGAACTGGGTGAAATCACTGGAAGGTGAAGATATTTCCAAGGCGGTTGAAAAAGGTAAGAGCCAATTTGTCGGTCCGGAGATTGCCGGAAAAAAGTTGGGCGTCATTGGTTTAGGTGCCATCGGTGTACAAGTGGCAAATGCAGCGGCGGCCATGGATATGGAAGTGTATGGGTATGACCCTTATATTTCCGTACAGGCGGCATGGACCTTAAAGTCCCGCATTCATCATGCAAAGGATCTAAAAACGATCTTTGAGGAATGTGATTATATCACCGTGCATGTACCCTATATGGAAGCTACGAAAAACATTGTCAGTGCGGAAGGCATTGCCATGATGAAGGATGGCGTACGTGTCTTAAACTTCGCTCGTGGTGGTCTTGTTGATGATGAAGCAATGGTAAAAGCCTTACAGGCAGGTAAGATTGGCAGCTATGTTACCGATTTTCCTACCAATGCGCTGATGCAGTTTGATAATGTTATCGGAGTTCCTCACTTAGGTGCTTCAACACCGGAAAGTGAAGAAAATTGTGCGGTGATGGCAGCTAAGGAGATCATGGATTATCTGGAAAATGGCAATATTACGCACTCTGTGAATTTACCGGATATGCAAATCACACAGGAAACCAAGTATCGTATCTGTATCATTAATAAAAATATTCCGGATATGATCAGCAGCGTATCCACAGCGCTAGGTAATCATGGTATCAATATTGAAAACATGGCTAGTAAAGGTAAGAAAGATTATGCGTATACCATTTTAGAAACCAATGATGAAGTAAGTGAAGAATTGGTGCAGCGCTTACAGGAACGTGAAGGTATTGTCATGGCACGTTTGATTGTAAAATAAAGAAGGATAAAGAAAGTAACATGTGATATGATCACTTCTTTCGTAGACAACGTAAATAAATAAAACGTTGTTTACAAAAGGAGTGATCTTTTTGTATAGGAATCTCCTTATAAAAAAATGTATCTGGAATGCTGGATACCATATTCAAGGTTATTGTATGTGAATAAAGGTACATACGATAGGATCATCAAAAATGTGAAAAAGAATATAGGGCTAGTCAGTCTTTTGAACACTTTGCCATAGCGAGCAATACCATGATCATGAGCAATTTGGTTACTAAGATTTTCTTCATGCTTTTGCCGAAATATGCTATAATTGGCAGTACCTGCTGGCTGGATGAGGTAAGATATTATCCAAAACCATGCAAGCTAATGAGTGTAAAAGAGAGGATGAGGCTGTGTGCATTCCTTGATCATTGCAGAGAAACCGGAATTAGGAAGAGCAATCGCAAAGGCCATTGATGGACCAAGTAAAGAAGTGCGAGGAGTCATCGTCAAAAAGAATGTGACGATTACTTGGGCATATGGTCATTTATTGCGTCTTTGTGAACCAGATGAGTATGATGCAAAATATAAAAAATGGCGTAAAGAAGATCTGCCGATTTGTTTTGAAAACTGGAAGCTAGTTCCTGATGGCAATAAGAAAGAGCGCGTCATGCAGATCATGGCATTGATAGAGCAATGTGATCAAATCATTCATGCAGGTGACCCGGATGATGAAGGACAATTTCTAATCGATGAAATTTTACAATATGCGCAAAATACGAAGCCTGTTAAGCGGGTATATATCAATGATAATACTCCGGCGAATATAAAAAAAGCCTTTCATGAGCTTATTGATAATGATGAAAAGCTCATAGCTATAGGGCGTAGTGCCTATGCCAGAGCAGTGGCGGATTATGTGGTGGGCATTAATTATTCGCGTTTATATTCCTTAGCATTAAGACGCAGTGGGATGAGTGTGGGACGTGTGCAAAGTCCTACCCTTGGATTGATTGTGACAAGGGATGAGCAAATTGATAACCATGTAAAACAAAAGTATTATGAGTGGCATGTCGATGGTGCACTATTACATGAAGATGTTCTTATTCCTTTTGTTTTTAAACCGAAATCTGATTTGTTGGATGATGGAAAACATATCTTGCATAAAGAGATATTGGAAGAAATTGCACAACAGGTTCATCAACAGGATGTACAAAAAGTAAAAGTTGAGGAAAAAGAAATAGAAGTGCGGCCGCCATTACCTTTTAATCTAGCCAAATTGCAAGCACATATGAATACCAAATATGGTTTTACATTGGCAAAGACAGATCAGATTACACAAACGCTGCGAGATAAATATCAGGCAATCACGTATAACCGCAGTGATTCGCAGTATTTAAAGGAAGAACATTTTACAGAGGCTGATAAAGTATTGCCACATGTTATGGCAAAATTGCAGGAAAGCTATCCGGTAGATTATCAAATTCATTCTGAATGCTTTAATGATAAATATGTTACGGCACATCATGCTATCATTCCTACCATGAGTGATTTCCCTATCCAAGCACTATTGCCTGATGAACGGAAAGTGTATGAAGAAATATGCCGTTATTACATCATGCAATTTTTACCACCAATTAAAAAACGACAAGTGATTGCCAGTATCAAAAGCGAACAAGGGGAATTAAGAGCAGTCAGTACCTTTATCTTAGATGAAGGCTATAAACAGTTCTTTCAACCAGAAAAAGAAGATGATGGCGATCATGAAGAAACAGACAGTGGCAAGTTTACTTTACCAAAAGGGAATTATGAGGCAGTCTTACAAGAGGATGTCTTTGTGGAAAAAGAAACAAATCCACCAAAACGTTATACTCAAGCAACGTTGATCAAAGACATGACAAGCATCGCAAAGTATGTGAAGGATAAAGAAATTAAGGATATTCTAAAGAAAAAGGATAAAGGGAAAAAAGGCGAAAACGGTTCAATCGGTACGAGTGCTACGCGTTCACAAATTGTGGAAACCTTGTTGAAACGAGGATATGTCGTCATGAAGGGAAAACAAATCTTATCCACACAGCTAGGAAAGGATTTTTATCACCTATTGCCTGACGAAATTAAAACCGCTGATTTAACTGCCAAATGGTGGGTCATTCAAGAAGATATCAAGGAAGGGAAAGCAGATGTGAAAACGCTGGTAGACAGTGTGCTGGAAGCTTTTATCCCCCATCTAAAAGAGGATCTTTCTCATGTAAAGGTGGAGAGTGTGCCTATTGATGACAAACGTGAAGCCGTTGGCATTTGTCCAGTATGCGGAAATAAAATCGTGGAAAATACGAAAGGCTTTGGCTGTGTCAATTATCGCAATGGCTGTAAATTCGCACTTTGGAAAGAGGATCGATTCTTACAGGGGATTGGAAAAACCATGAACAAGGCGATGGCAGAAAAGTTATTAAAAGATAAGTATTGTCTGGTAAAGGTGATGCAAGAAGAAACAGAAAGTATCAAAATCTTGCAATTAGGTATTCGCAATGGCAGAGCTGTATATCGTCTGTTGGATTATCAAAAAACTCAATAGTAGAAAAACCAAAAGAAACTTTCAGAAAAACGAGATCATACGGTTTAAACATAAAAAAATCCTTCCATATATCCGATAAGGATGGGAAGGATTTTTCTTATGCACATACGTGCGAACAGTCAGTTAGAATACTACTGCTCTTCGTAGTAGCATCCTTCTTCCTGAGAAGGAGGAAAACGTCTGTCCTTTTCAACGTCGATATCACGGTACATTTCGTTGCCATTTGCATCATAGCAAGCATATTTACCAGTTTTTTCGCAGTTCATTCCAGGACGGTATTTCTTTCGTGCCATTTCTAACACCTCCTGCTTGTAGTATGGGATGTTCCTAAAAAGTTATACGAAAACATTGTTTTTTTCGTAAAACTTGATACAATAAAACTGCAAGATGGAGGATGATTATGAAGATACTCGCTAGTGATTATGATGGAACATTGCGTACAGAAGAGCTGGTCGCAGAAAAGGATATTGAGGCAATTGCACGTTTTCGCAAGGCCGGTAATCTGTTTGGTATCGTTACCGGACGCAGCATGGAGTCTTTACAAAAGGAGATCGAGCGTAATGGATTTACCTATGATTTTATCATAACCAACAATGGCGGTGTCATATATGATGGGGATGGTAATTTGTTGGAATGTATGTTTATGGAATATAATCATGCATTGGACATCATCAGTTATATTAAGACTTTAGATTGTGTCTCTTATGTTATTAATGATGGATATCATCGATATAAATTCAGTGTAGATAAAAATCAGATTGATCATAAATATGGAAATATGCCGGATGCTTCTGATGCGGAAGAAACTATTTTAGACCGCGGTAAGATTGCGCAGCTGGTCGTATCTTTGAACGATACGATTCTGGCAGAGGAAATCGCGCATTACATTAATGCGAATTTTAAAGGCTATGCGACAGCTTTTATTAATGTGAATTGTGTAGACATTGTTCCTCATGGGGTATCCAAAGCTGAGGGGTTATATTATATCGAAGATCATTTCGGGTTGGATCATGATGCCATATATGCAATCGGAGACTCCTTTAACGATTTGCCGATGCTGGAAGAATTTCATGGCAGTACATTGTCACATGCCCGCAGTGTAATCAAAGAACAAATTGGTGTAGTGTATGATAGTGTTGCGGATTGTATTAATGAAATAATGAAAGAGATGTAGTTTGATAGGATCCCTCTAAAGTAGACAACGGAAATAAATAAACGTTGTTTATGAAAGGTGGGATCTTTTTTTATTTCAGGAAAGGAGCAGGGTTTGCTTCTGGTAAAATCTGTTTACAAAACGAAAAAAGATAGAAGTGTGGGGCAAAATCTTGACGCTTTTTGTATGGGAGTGTTTGATTCTATGCTATAATAATACATACGAGAGGAGTGTTTTTCTCATGAGCTATTTCACACTGAATAATCTATGGGTATTGATCAGACAATTGGCTGATATTGCCTGCGTCTGGGCATTGGTATACTATTGTTTGAAAATCGTTAAGAATAATTCTAGAACCATTCAGATCTTTAAAGGTATTCTATTGGTTATCATTGTTAAGGCCATTGCCACTTATCTGGAATTAAATACGATAGCAGCTATGACAACATCCATCATGAATTGGGGAGTGCCTGCAATTATCATCATCTTCCAACCGGAGATTCGTAGTATTCTGGAGAAAATTGGTAAGACCAGCGTCTTTTCACGTATCTCCACGTTGACAGTGAATGAACGTGAAAATTTAGTGGATGAGCTAGTTAAAGCATGTGCGGAGATGTCTAAGACAAAGACCGGCGCTTTAATTTCGATAGAACAAGGACATTCGTTAAGTGATTTCATTAAAACCGGAACACCGATGAATTCCGTCGTGTCCAGTGAGTTATTATGCTCCATCTTTCAATATGGCACGCCGCTGCATGATGGTGCCGTCATTATCCAAGGGGTAAAGATTGCCTGTGCTGCTGCCTATTTCCCACCGACTTCCAGAGAACTGCCTACCAGTTATGGAGCACGTCATCGCGCTGCTGTTGGTATTAGTGAAATTACCGATTCCATCACGATCATCGTCAGTGAAGAGACCGGGAATATTTCGATTGCCCAAGAAGGAAAACTTACGGTGTATTCGGAAGCAAGTTTGCGGGAATTCTTGATGAATATCTTAGGCACACAAAGCAATGTGAAGGAAAAAGAAGAAAGCAGTGTGAAAAAGAAAGAAAGCAAACCGGACAACAAGCTGCCTGCCGGTAAGAAACAAGGGTTTTTTGCACATTATTTCAAAGGAAAGAATCGACGGGCAAAAAACAATGTTGAAACAGCTAATAAATATACGAAGAAAAAGAAGGATAAACAAGCACCGGTTCATGAACAGGATGTGGTGATCGTAGAAAACAGTAAGGAAAAGATTGAAATAGAAGATCTTGCTGTAAAACAGGATGCACCATTAGATCAACTATTTGAAACAATTGTTGATACGGATACCGTGACGGATAAAAAAGACATGGAAGAGGAAACCAAAGAGGTTATTGATAAGACATCTATGATGGAAGAGACTTTGATGGAACCGGTAAAGAAAAAGCGTAAACGTCGTACCAAGGCGCAAATAGAAGCGGATAAAGCAAAAGAAAATCGTAAGAAAGAGGAAAGTCAAGATAATAAGAAGCAGAAGAAAGAAACAAAGAAAAAGAAAGAAGATTTGAAGCTGTCACATGATGATACAGAAAACCATAGTAAAGTAAATCCATTAAGTAGTATGGGTATGGCCGATGATCTTTTTAATGATGTCATTGAACCTGAGGCAATCGTATTGCATTATGAAAAAGCAGATGAAGAAGATGATTCCTCCTTACAGAATGATGATGAAAGGAGTGATTCTTAATGGCAAAGAAGAAAAAAAGAACACAGCTAAGCTCAGAAGGAAAGACAGAGTTAGCCAAGGCGATTGCTGAAAAGTCCCAAACTTTTGCGAAAACATATGCCAATGTGGAAATTCGTTTAAGCCGTGTCTTTCGCTGGATTAGCGGTTGGGTAGATAAATTATTATTTAATCAGAAGCATGGCAAGATTGTTGCTTTAATGGTTGCTGTTTTGTTTTATTTCGGGATGAGTTCTGATAATAGTGGATTGTTTGAAAATATGAAGAGTGCGGAAACCTTAGGAGAGTATAAGGTAAGTGCGGTCGTATCCAATCAAGCTTATGAAGTCACTGGTTTGGATGAGATGGTAAAGGTGCGTATCATTGGGGATATCAGTGATATCAAAAGTGTGAAACAACAGAAAAATTTCCGTGTCGTTGCGAATTTGACGGATCTTACGGAAGGAACACATGAAGTAAAATATACGACAGAGGGTGCACCAAGTCGTGTTGAAGTAGTATTGGAACCGAGCAATGGCATCGTGACCATCAAGAAAAAATCAATTCGCAGTTTTACGTTAGGATATGATTTTGTGAATCGTTCGAATATGGACAGTATCTACGATTTAGGCGAACCAGAATTAGAGCAGGGCGAAGTTCATGTTCGGGCATCTGCGGAAACTTTAGATTCGATTGCTTATGTCAAAGCTTTGATTGATGTTAAGAAAAATTACACAAGTGATTTTACGACCGAAGCGACGATAGCTGCATATGATGATAAAGGAAATAAGATGGATGTAGATATTATTCCGGATAAGATGAATGCGCATGTCAAAGTCAGCAAGCCCAATAAGCGCGTAAGCTTAAGCATTGTGCCAAATGGTGTAATACCGGCAAATAAAGCGATTGAATCGTATAAATTAAATCATGATAAGGTTACAGTATACGCAAAACAAAGTGTATTGGATCAGATTGAAGTATTACCGATCACGATACCGGCATCTACACTGACCAGCAATCGTGACTTCCCGATGCCGATCGTTCCTCCTAATGGAGTGACAAAAATCAGTGAAAGCGTTGTAAATATATCTGTGAAATTGGCAGATAAAAAAGAACGTGTCATGAATAAAGTACCAATCAAAATCGAAAATGGCATGGATGGTTTTACCTTTGCGTTGGCAAATGGTACACAGCAAAATGCAAGTGTGACTATTTCCGGGGCAAAAAAGGTCATTGATAAAGTTAAGATCGAGGATCTGCATGTTTATGTAGATGTCAGTAAGATTGATAAGGCAGGTACGTATGAGCAACCACTTATTGTAGAAGGCAAAAACAAACTGGCGACGTATGCAGTGAAAAATGCGACAGTAACAATTGCGGTGAAAGAAAAGTAAAAGGAAGGAATGACATTATGGGAAAATATTTTGGAACCGATGGTGCACGTGGACGCGCCAATGATACACTCACTTTGGATATGGCAGTGCGCATCGGACAGTATCTGGGATGGTATTATGGAAAAAAGCGCCATGCAAAAATCTTGATTGGGAAAGATACACGCCTTAGCAGTGATATGTTTGAAATGGGATTAGCAGCTGGTGCAACTTCCACAGGAGCAAACGTATATCTATTAGGGGTATGTCCTACCCCTTCCGTTTCGTATTTGGTACAAAAGGAGCATTTTGATTGTGGTATCATGGTCAGTGCTTCCCATAACCCTTATCATGATAATGGGATCAAGCTCTTTAACCACGAAGGGTGCAAAATGAATCCAGAAATCGAAGTAGAAGTCGAACGTTATATCGATGGTGAAATCATGATTGACTTGGCGCATGAAGATAAAATAGGAAAAGTTTTGGAATGGGATGAAGGATTAGAATTATATGAATCTCATTTAAAAGATATCGTACCTTTAGATTTGAACGGCATGCGCATTGCCTTGGATCTGGCAAATGGTTCAGCAACTAGCTGTGCAGCAGAAACATTAACCGCATTAGGCGCTACGGTAGAGGTTATTCATTCAGCTCCTAATGGTGTGAATATCAATACCAAATGTGGTTCTACACATCCGGAAGAATTACAGCAGATGATGAAGGATGGCGATTACCATGTGGGATTTGCCTTTGATGGAGATGCCGATCGTTTGATTGCGGTAAATGAGGATGGCGAACTTATCAACGGTGATTATACGATGTATATCTGTGGCTGTTATATGCATGAAAAAGGGCAGTTACATGAGGATGTCGTAGTTACTACGGTTATGAGCAATCTTGGTTTATATCATGCGTTTGATAAAAAGGGCATTCGTTATGAACAAACGGCAGTCGGTGATAAATATGTGTTTGAATGCATGCGGGAACATGACTATTCAATCGGTGGTGAACAAAGTGGACATATCATTTTCTATGAACATGAAAACACCGGAGATGGTTTGTTTACCGCATTAAAGCTGCTGGAAGTAATGAAGGCAACAGGAAAGTCATTAAAACAGCTGAGCGAAGGGTTGTTTATATATCCGCAATTATTGATTAATACGGTGGTAAAGAATAAACAGGCTGCTTTAGAAGATAAAGAATTGCAGGCACAAGTAGATGCTGTTGCCCAGGAATTAGGCGATAATGGCAGAATTTTGGTAAGACCAAGTGGAACAGAGCCATTGATTCGTGTTATGGTAGAAGCTGAAACAGATGAACTTTGTGCATCTTATGTAAATCGTGTGATTGATTTTATCAAAGAAAAACAATTATAAGAATACTTCGGGGTGTTAAAAAAAGCACCCTTTTTATATTTGTGATGTGTTTGTGATAGTGTGTTTGAAATTCATTTATTGTAAGCTTGTTTAGCATCTAGCAAAGCAAGATTTGTCCATGATAACAATTTTATGCGATTACCAAAATTTTCCAATTTAGATTGACGAATGCCCAAAAATACGTTATAAATAAAAAGAATAAAGATTATATTTCTGGAAATTAAAAGTAACTTCATTCGTACAAAAAGGTATGCTTTTATAAATATACACCAAGATTGCGTATTTTGGTGTTTTTTTTTGTTTTTTTCTGTATTTTCATACGAAATAACTTGTTATTCTATAGTTTTTTGAACATACAAAATCGTATACGATATCGTATACGATTTTG
>NZ_CEVYEL010000068.1:0-12246 GCF_982403165.1 Longicatena sp. | reverse complement strand
TCAGCAGCCCCCGTTTCGTGGTCTGCGTGTAGTTCCTTGTAAACTGACCTAAGAGTTACTATAAATAACGGAAAAATTGAATAATAAATAACAAATATATCACTTAGCATAAAAAAAGAAAAGAAACCCTTTCAGAATTTAGTTGGTGATGAAAGATTATTTCCCTTTTTCTAGTGATGCATCTTAAGCTTACCTTCTTTACAAAAGGATAACTATTATTTTTTTATAACCATGCATAGTAAATTACCGAAAAAAAAACGTCATTCTCTTATGGAATATCTAAAAAAACATGGGGAACTGAAATCCATCGCAAAAACATGTGGTGCTTCAGTTTTTTTCTATACATTTTATGGGGTTTTATGTTTTTATCATTTATAACATATCTTCGTAAAAGGATAAAAAAAGATAGAAATCTCCCCGACCAAAGTTTGCTTTCTATCCGTTCATAAGAACAATATGATAATAATAAATTTAGCTCATAAAATCAAGTTAAATCAACAATTGGAATCGATTCAGAGCTAAAGTGATGTATTCTCTTAATGATGATATTTATTTCAAAATGTAATGTAAAAAGAAGTGCTCTTCTTACTTCTAGATTTTTAGCACTTCTTCATTCATTACAATTTATGGGGAACTTTTTCCACCACGGTTTTTTATACCCCGTGTTTTTATACCCCATACTATTTCAGATTACCAATTCTAATAGGCCTATATTGTGAAAATCCCCCATCCATAAACAGACGTTTATTTCCGAGGGATTTTTTAATGAAACTCATGTTGAGATATGCAATACAGATTTTTATATCTTATGCTTGCTTATTTCTTTTCTTTCGATTAACAATTAACAGAATAGCTCCACCTGAAATAATCAGTAGTAATAATAGAGCAGTCGTGTTTGTTGAATCTCCAGTCTTAACATCGTCATCATTGGCAATGTTGCTGGTAGGTTTATTATCTGTCGTATGATTTCCATCATTTACAGATGGATTACTTGACGGACCATCTGTTGTTTCTCCACCATTGTTTGGCTTGTTGTCAGTTCCACCGGCATTTGGTTTGTTATTATCATCGTTTGGTTTATCAGTATCATCACCATGATTTGGCTTGTCATCTGTTACATCACCATTTGGCTTATCCGTATTTTCACCGCCATTTGGTTTGTTATTATCATCGTTTGGTTTATCAGTATCATCACCATGATTTGGCTTGTCATCTGTTACATCACCATTTGGCTTATCCGTATTTTCACCGCCATTTGGTTTGTTATTGTCATCGTTTGGTTTATCAGTATCATCACCGTGATTTGGCTTGTCATCTGTTACGTCACCATTTGGCTTATCATTTTCTGCTTCAATCTTTTTTACAATCGCATAATAAGATGCTTCTGTTGTATTAAAGCTCAATTTACCATTCTTCTTTTCCGTTGACAATACTGTGACATTGCCATTTTTATCTATTGCGACAATACTTAATTCATCTTTTTCATTTCCTTTTGGTACACTAATAGAAGCTGCATTACCTTTACCTAAAGAAAGATGTTTATCATCAATTTTTAAATATAGATCATATGCTTGAACAACACTGTATTGCTTTTTAAATGTAGTATCTTTTATGTTATTCAGCAATGCTTTTAACTGACTTGCTGTAAATAAATCAGCATGTAGCTTGGTATTTGGTTTAAAGAGTCCTGTAACACTTACATTATTTGAGGTTAGCGTCTGTTTTGTAGGATTATCATTTACATCATCCTTTTTAACTTCTAACTGATCAATAGCAGCCAATAAACGACTATTTGCTTCATCTAATTCTGCTTGCGTTACTTCTTCTTTATTGAATGTTGCAATAGCTTTTTTATTTTCAGATGCTAAAGCTTTCCAGCTATCCTCGGTATACTTACTTGCTTCTAGAGCACTCACTTTATCCAGTGTAGCACGTAATCCAGAGCGATCCAATTTTTTCAAGCCTTTTATTGCATTTTTCAATGCGTCTACTTTTTCATTTACTTGTTTTTGTGTAACTTTCTCTGTATCATATACAGATTTTGCATCTTTTAATTTTGTTTGTAATGCTTTCCATGTTGTGCTATCATATTCATCTTTAACAAGATCTGCACACTGCTGTATGATATTCAATAATGCTGCTTTATCTACTTGTACACGACTTGCCTCAAAGACTTCCACAGCTTTCTTTAAATCAGCTGCAATTCCTTTGATTACATCTACATTTTTATTGGCATTTGCATAATCTGCTTCTGCTTTATCAATCGCCGTTTTTAAAGCAGTCTTTGCTTTTTCAGGAATTTGTCCATGAGCTTCGCCAACTTCAGCATTCTTATAAGCATCTTTTGCTAATGCTAAGTAAATATTGTACTGTTCATCGGCTTCTAAAGAAGCAATTACTTTTTCAGTTTCTTTCTTAAGCGCTGCTGCAGCTTCATCAATTTCCATTTGTGTGGACTTGTATTTTTCATATACTGCCATCGCTTTATCATATAATGCTTTTAGATCTGCTGTAACTGAGGTATCTTCAACTTTTTTCAACACGATCTCAGCATTAGAAATTTCTGTTAACAATGCATCACGTACGATATATACGACACCATCTTTATAGAATTTATTCATAGCAGCTTTGATTTTATTGATCCACTCATCTACACCAGCGGAATTTAAACCTTCCTCTTTTGCGGCTTCTGCTTTCGCAATAACATCTAACACAGCCTGTTTTGCTTCTTCTTTATAGCTACCATTCGTATTATCATAAGACTTAGAGTCTAATACATCCTTAACTTCTGCAATATATGCCATCAAAGGAACACTTGTATCCACTTTATATGCTCTAAATTCTTGGATGTCTAAACTATCACTTAGTACGGTTAAGCGCACTTTATCCATAAATGCTGTTTCTTTCAGCGAAATCATCAATGCCGGATTTGCATCATCATTGTCACTTCCATCATAAACAGTTGTCCATTTATCTGTCGTAGGGTTATGTGCCTCTATTAATACTTTTGGTGCATTTAATGCTTTTGTACTACTTGCTGTTAATAACTGGAAGATGTTTACATCTGCCGGCTTATCTAAAGCAATTGTAATGACCTCATCTTTTGCCGCAGTATAAAGTGTATCTGTTTTAGCATCCGCAATAACCTTTGCAGCATCAGGAGTTACTTTTGCTTTTAGCGCTACATTTTCTGGAGTTCCCATAAAGAACTCTGCCTCATACAGACGTTCTTCTGCTAAGTATGCATCACCCTTACCATTGTTACCAAGATGCTTAAAGATAATTTTTGTTGCACTTCTGTGTATTGGAACCTCAATTGTACGATTTTCAAGTAATTCGGTAGTAGAAGACTTATCTAATACCAACGTACGGTTGCCGTCATTATCTTCCGTATATACAACATATTTCAGACCAAGGCCAGCCTTTTCAAAAGTAAATTGTGCTTTATCTACATAATACAGATTACCAAGATTATAAACAATATCTTCATCTTTTGTTACTTTGTTGAAGGTATCTTTATCACCATCTACCGTATTTGCATAAGAATTTGTTACATTTTCAATTTTTCCATCACCAAAGATAACTTCATTACTGCTTTCTTCCTCATAGCCCATGACTTCTAATTCAGCAATATCGAACCATCCGTTCTTATTGGCAACTTTACCCATAAATTCAACTTCAACTTTATGAATACGCTTATTCACTTTGATGTTATATGGATGTTTGTCTGGAGTACTATCGTTTACGTCATCTGTTGTTACAGACAGTACTTTTTCTCTTGTATCACTGCCTTCTGGATACACATAGACATTGAAGAAATACCATTTTTCTTCGCCTTTTTCAAATGCTAGATTAATATCATCTACCATATAAGATTTACCTAAATCAACACCTGCTTTGATAGGATCTTTATCTAAAGTTCCTGTTCCATCCCAGATTGGTCCATATACATCCCCATCAAATACCCATAAAGTATCAAGGTTTCCATCAATCATATTTTGTACATTACGACCATATTGTGTTGTATCTGCATAAGCTGTCTTATTTAAAGCTAAATTAACTTTTCCACCGGTTACTTCATCCTTTGTTGAAAGAACCTTAAGTTCTGATAATGCCGGAGAAGCTGCGGAGAATTCACCTTTGCCATTACGGCCAAGATAATTTACATTGACTTTTTTGATTTTCTTATTTACCGGAATCTTAAAATAACGCGTGGTTAATGCTTCCGCATTGTCACTCATATCTAATACAACTTCTTCACTATCATCTTCTAGAATGACACTTACCGTAAATTTATAAGGCAATCCTGCTTTTTCTAAATAAAGCTCAATGAATTCAGCAGAGCCAATGCCTTCTAAATCAACACTTAATGTACAAGGATACATGTCACTTTCTGAACCAGACCATCCCGTTTTCCACAGATTTTCCGTATTCTCATCAGTTACATATTCCAAGGAAGCATCTTCTGCAGTGGCAATTGTTGATGTTGCCGGTTTACCTTTCGCAATATTGTAATATGTCTGTAAATCCTTCTGTGTACCGTAAATGCTAATTTCTGCAAGTGTTACTGGTTTTAAAGAATCTTTTGTGGTAATGGTGAAACGCATTTGCGTAGCTACTTTTTCAACTTTGAAATTTGTATTGGAACCAAGATTTTCATTTGTAGCTTCTGCTATGGTTTCCCACTCATTTGTTTCTGCATTTAAGAATTCAATCTTATAATCGTTAGGATAGTTACCAGCGGCCTGCTTCATACCAAGATCCATATCCGTGATATCGTAAGTACCTTGTAAATCTAATGTCAGTACATGTGGACCATCACCTTTTGCTACCCATTCACTACCATAGTTGCCATCTGTAATATCTTTTAATTCACCGGACACAGCTGTCGAATTTGATGTAAATACCTTACCAAGTGCGATATTTACCTTATCCTCTGTTGTTGTACCCTCTTCTTCTAGTTTTGCTACTGTATAGTTATCAGCTACCTTTTGAGCATTTGTTTTCAGTTTACTATAATCTGCCTTATCCGCATAACTATAGCCATCATCAGATTTCAAATTCGCCCAATGCCAGCCATATAAGAACCAACCTGCATCCTCAATTGCCTTATTTTCAGGATCCTTATCTTTACCATCTAATTCCGCTTGACGATTTTCGATCCAGATTTTCCAACGTTTACCATAGAAATCTTTTGTTAAACCATTCCATTTACGGTTGGAGTAATCATTCAGATTATTTAAGGAGCTGCGTTCGCCAGACCATGTTGTGACCATTGCACGTGCATTAAATTCAAACAGATCCTTTGTCCAATCATCCCCATCACTCATCATATTTCGAGCATCATTGATCCAGTTTCCTACCATAAATTCTTCGCTAGAACCTAATATTTCATCAGAAAGATCAATTATTTCTAGGAATTTCTTTGAGTATTTACGGAAATCATCTGCATTGGATTCATTTTTTGCCTTTACCATTAAAGAGTGATATTCAATTGCTACATTACATAATACCTGATCCGCTACATCTGCTAAATCATAGCGATAAGCTGGAGAGGCTTTAAAGTCATCATAGTTATCAATCAGCAATTGCAGAGCTTTTTCAAATTCTTTCTTATCATAAGTAATATTGCTATGTCCCCATGTAGATGCAGAACGGAAGCTATCTCTTGGAGTTGCATTGATAATCGTTTCTGCAGCCCCTTGATAAGACTCTTGTTTTGCTCCATAAGCAGTTTCATTTAGAATCTTCCAAGCTTCTTGCAGCTTTTCACTTGTTCCACCTGCACGACGTTGTGCATATTTAGCAATCCATGCATCTTCATCAATTGGATCTTTTGTCCAAGTCATATCAAATAATAACTCATAAGCAACCGGACTATTTTCTAAAGCTTCCGGCGTGATGCCGATACCTTTCATGTATTTTGATTCATTCATAGCGATAGCAGGATTTTTAGCAACATTTGGAAGATTTCCATCCATTCCCATACGACCGCCGAAGTTATGCAGCATACACCATAACCAAGGTGTTTCACTGTTTTCCATTACCCCATTCTGTGGGTTTAAGTCGGTCTGCAAATCCAGTGCCAATGCCTGAGAAGGCTTCAGAAGACCGCTTAGTTTTGTCGCATCTAGATTGCCTTGCCATTGCTGCATGACCCATACAGCTTTTTCGTTTGCTTTTAACATCTCAGTTTGCACTTGTTTAAAGGTTTCTGCAAAATCCAAGCCGGATGGATTTCCGCCTTCATGGAAAGGATCGGTTGCATAATAATTTGTTACATTTCCAAATACATTTTTCTGTGCATCATAGAAATCTTTCGCTACTTGTGGATATAAATTTTCTTTACCCTTAGCTGCATCATTTTCTGTAATATATGGCTGAATGATAGAAGGACGTGTATAGCCTACCCAATCTTTCATTTCCGTAATTAAAGCAGTTGGTTGTTTTTTATCGAAATTATCTGGAACCTGTCCAGAGAATCCCTGAACAACAGGAGAAATGCCATAAGTTTGCATACGATCATGCATTTTTCTAGCTAATTCTGTACGTTGCTCAAACCAATTATCAGGTAATGGTCCACCATAGCTATATAAGTTTTGCATGTAGAACCAAGCAAAATATGCAGGACCACATATATATTCTTTTACTTCTTCATCACTATAGCCCCATTTATTCAAAGTTTGACGAAGTACTTCTTCCTGCCCCACGATGTCCAGCATCAAATTTACACCGTTCATAGCAGCCCAGTCAATAAATTCTTCATACTGATCCCAATTCCAGAAAGACATGGTATAGGAATATGTACAGAAGTTCAAAGCGTAACGATATTCATACTGTGTATCCTTTACGATTTTCTTTCCGACAGGAACAATCCCCTTCTTCATTTCCGTATTGCTGTCAAATAATGGATTATAATCCACCATAGCATAGTTCTTTAGATAATAATTGAAGCCACTAGCTAATGAAATACCGTTATTTCCACGTACAATAATGGTATTGTTACCACCATCTTCAATTTCAAAGACATCTCTGCCATTCATCTTAGAACGTAATTCAAATTTGAAAGAAGATTGCCATTTAGAACCTATTACACGGCCTACTAAAGCACTTGCTTCATTTAACACCTTTTGATTTGCATAAGTTTCATCACTTTCAAATTTATCCCATTCTTTTTGCCAACTGCTGCCTTCCCAATTACTTGTTTTGATAGCCGCTGGCTTTTGCACGGTGTCATTTACCTTTGTTCCATATACCTCAATCTCTGCCAGATTTGTTTGGTAGCCTTTTGAGTTATATGCCATATTTAAACGTAAATAGGATGCACGCTTGTTTACATTATGCGTATCTCCCTGTGCCGTTGCCACATTGCTGTCTGTCTTAGAAATAATCTTATCAAAGTTCGTTCCATCTACAGAAGCATATACGTAATAGTTACTGTAAGAATCATCTACATTGGTAAAAATCTTAATTTGTGAGAGATCATATGTTCCATCAAGCTTAATATCAATATAGCGATAGTGATCACGCATTCTGCTTTTCCACTGCTCTTCCATCGTGCTGCCTTCTCCATTCGCGGACATTGATTTCCAACTGGTGCTCTTAGATCCATCAACGATGTTAGAAACTGGATGAGCGGATGCCTGTCCCATAGCAGTTACAGAATTTGCATCAATCGCTATCTTAGATGCTGCTGCAATTTTAACAGGAAGATTTGTAAAAACTCCTGCCGTCATGCAGGCAGCCAAAAACAATTTGAATACCTTTTTCATAGTTTCCTCCTCTTTACCTTTCACTGTTTTTATTATAATCTTGCATAGATTGTAAAATATTGCTAAAGATAATAAAATATTGCTACTCCTTTAAGAAAAGTCATATAAAGATACAAAAAAATAGTTGGCACAAAAGGGCCAACTAAAAGTTCTTATCTCTATAAATAAATAAGCAGTAATTTACATCATTCAATGAACATATCTCGATATTCAATCGGTGTGATACCGACATTTTTCTTAAAAGTTTTCGCAAAGTAACTGGAGCTTTGAAATCCTATCTGTGCTGCCACTTCTTTTGCCATAGCCCCATCTTTCAGCAACTGCTTTGCTTTCGCAATCCGAAATTCATTCACAATATCTGTAAAGGTTTTCCCCACCTGTTTATTTAATAGTTTGCTGATATAAAATGGTGTTACCTTTAATTGGGTAGCCACATCATTAAGGCTAATTGCTTTATTATAGTTATTTTCTATGTATTCTAAAGCCTGTCGTACTAAATAGCTGTTATTTTGATAAAGCAAGTTTTTCACACAATTGCGAATCATTGCTATCGCATAGACAAGATTAATTTCTAAATTATAATATTTATCTGTATCATTTATTTTACGTATTTCAACATCTTTCTTATCGATATAAATATCATGTAGTTTTTGTTCAGCTTCTAAAACACCAACGATAAATTCAGCAACCTGTTCGTTGATCTGCCTAGCTGGAAAACTATGAAGATAAGAAGCATAATCATGTAGTATGGATTTAATTTTTTCATCATCGTGCTGCTCGATTGCCGGCAACATTTTTTTGATCCACTGCGTACTATCTGCCTGAAGCTCACGCTGTACCATTTCCTTATTACGAAGTGTAAACTCGCTCTTTTTCATATGTGTTAATTGTTGAAGTGCATGACAATAGGAATGATATAGGCCTTCAAGATGATCTTTCAATGTACCAAGGCCAATCGGATAATCGAAAAACTGATATTTTTCCATCAAATCAGCAATCTGCTTTAAATTTTCTTCTGTAATATTTTGATAGGACAGCAAAAATAAAATCAATTGTGCATTACGATATCCCAGCAGACAAAACAAACCTAAATCACCAATCTGATTGGTTAAGGTTTCCTGCTTGCTTTTTGCTAGACGAATACCATCAATCACGATACATAAACCGTTTTTTACTGACATATGCAATAAATTCAAAGTTTTCTGGATAACTAGCTCACTTTGGTTAGATAAAATCTGCTGCACACATTCATTTTCTAAAGATGAACGCATATTATCCACCTTTTTCAATAGCTCACTCGTTTCATAATAGCGGCTTTTTTCACTTTTTAAGCGGTCCAGCACCTTTGCTACACTATGGATGATCATTTGCGGTGTTGATGGTTTTAATAAGAAGTCTTCTACTCCTAAACGTATTGCCTCTTGCGCATATGAAAAATAATCATAAGAGGTTAAGATGATGAAACTTACATTTTTCTGTGAAATATTTTTGATGATTCTTGCACATTCTAAACCACTGTAAACCGGCATATTAATATCTAAAATAACGATATCCGGTTCATAGCGCTGATATAGATCAATCGCTTCTTGTCCATCCTTAGCACTGTATATTTCACCAATTTCCAGAATCGAGTCTTTTAAAATAGAAACCAGTGAGTTTCTTTCAATTTCTTCATCTTCCGCTATCAATATCTGAAACATATGCTTCCTCCTCATCTTTTATATGGATTTGAATTATCAATTCAAAACCGCAGTCTTCATCACTATTTATTGAAATTGAGGCATTATTTCCACAAACCATCTCAACTCTTCTCACCACGTTATATAGACCAAAATGATTTTCACCATCATATTTCTTATAGTCGTTTAAAATTAACTCTTCTAATTCTACTGGATTCATACCGGTACCATTATCAGAGACCGACAGCAAGATATCTTCATCTGTATATGAGGCACTCACTAAAATCTCGCCACCGTTTTTACAATCTTTTAATCCATGCTTTAAAGCATTTTCAACAAGTGGCTGTAAAATCATACCTGGGATTGCAATATTCGGTATGCCTTCTTGCACCTCTAGCTTGAATTGCACACGTTCACCAAGGCGTTTCTGTTGAATTTCCATGTAATTGGCAACCGACACTAATTCGCTTTGTAAATCACTCAGCCGATTTTGTTTATCTAATCCATAACGTAATAAACGACTCGTCCGCTCTATCATTTCAGCAGCATTATCCGCATTCTCACTCAATGCTAGTTTGTAAATCATATTTAAGGTGTTAAACAGAAAATGTGGATTAATCTGATTTTGTAACATACGCAATTCACTTTGGGCTAACTGTTCATCTTTGCGTAAATTTTCATTTTCTGTTTCTAATAAGCGATGTTGAAGCTCTGCTTTTTCTTTTGTACTTGCAATTTCATTTTGCACTGAAATAGCCATTTCATTTAAGGCGATGCAAAGTGATTCCATTTCCTTCCCTGTGCTTGAAATATCACTTAGATCATATTCACCTTTTTTTACCTTGTTAATATTTTGCAAAATTACGTATAATGGTTTAATAAAAGATACGCTCATAAAAAAGCCAAAATAGAACAACCAGCATAAGACAATGAGCAGTAAAATGATCGTTCCTACAAAAGTCACATGTTGATTTGCATCCATCTGGGTCTTTTGTAAGGTCATCTCGTTGGTAATCACATTATAAAAGCGATCTGACGTTCTAGCGATTAAATCATGAGAATGTAGTAAAGCATTATAAACTGCTGTATAATTCCCTTTATCATTTTGATATTCATGAATCGTGTTTTGACATTCTTCATCATAAAACCTTGTCATGTTTTCTAATAAATCAAAGCGCCAGCTTTCATCGGATACAAAGTCATCTTGTAAGCCATGAATATAGGTAGTAGCTCTTTGCATTTCCTCTTTATATTTTTGCAATGCCTTATTCTGTTCTGTATATAAATAATCTTTAATATCACTGGTTGCCGCATCTATATGATTATAATAACTATTTAACTGACGATAAGCAGAAAGGGCTTTATCATACTGTTTCATCGTATGATAGTT
Source organism: Longicatena sp. (assembly GCF_982403165.1). Lineage (NCBI taxonomy): Bacteria > Bacillati > Bacillota > Erysipelotrichia > Erysipelotrichales > Erysipelotrichaceae > Longicatena > Longicatena sp. The sequence goes on along the minus strand of NZ_CEVYEL010000068.1, from coordinate 1,405 downwards.
GATCATGTTGGAGGCAATCATCATCGTGCTTACCAAAAGGAACATGACAGCTGCGGTTATATTGATTCTGCGCTTTAAGCTCCATGTCTTCATTTTGATATAAGCTCCTTTTTATAGGTTTCCACATTATTTGCAGTTACTAAAATAAGCTTTGCATAATGTATGGAAGATACACTCTGTTGTTTGTTTTTTATTTTTTCATACAGCATTTCAACACTTTGGTAGCCATAATCATAAAAAGACACAACAATACTGCCATTGATTTTTTTCTCTTTAATAAGCTGTATGGTTTCATCCATTTCATCTACCCCATATATTAACATTTGTTCCCGTATGTTATATTTTGTAGCAGCTTCATAACAGCTGCTTGCAGATTCTCCTGCAAAATTAATAGCTACATTGATATCCTGATGTTCTTCCATAACACTGTCCCATTCTTTTTTTGCCCGGACATTATCTGATTTTGATTCACTAATAGATACAATGCGATAACCCCCTGCATGTTGTGCAAAAATCGTTTCAACCTGTGCTATTTGCTGCTTCGCGATATTAAAATTTTTTTCAGCTACTTGAATAGCAATTTTTAATGGTGCTTGTTTCCCAAACTGCTTTTCTACATCAGCTAGCAGTAAAGTAGCTTGTTTTTTGAAATCTTTACCAATATAACCAAATCGTTTAGAGCTTGGCATATCACTATCTACCAACATCACCGGTATTTGCTTCTTATCTGCTTTCTTCAAGAGCTTATCACTAACAACCCCTTGTGTAATAATTGCATCCGCTTTTTGCATAATGCCTGTTTCTATTACTTGATTCATCTCTTCCGTGTCAATTGTCGTTGGTCCTTCCCAATCACAATGCAGCTGATAGACATTACACGCATCACGGAAACCTTTTTCCGCTTCTAGCCAAATTTTATGTTCTTTTAATGGGGTAGCAAACAAAAAATAGTATCGGTTTTCTTCCCTTTGTTTTTCAGTTGAGCAGCCACCAACACAAAGCAGCATGCACAAAAGCAGTAGTTTCTTCATCGTCGTTTCCCTTTCCTCTATGATAAACTGCAGATAGACAGTATCCTTATTTAAAGAATTATACTTTATTACACAGTTAATTTCAACTTGAAACCAACTGTTTTTTTATACATTGAAAGAAAATAACCTGAAAAAAAGCAGGGTTTTAGACTTTCATCAGATTGTATTATAAAGTACTATTTTACGAACATCCTGACGTATTATCAAAATAATCATACCATCAACATTAGCTAGCCTTTTCTTTACTTATTAAGACTTTTAAAACCGTCGTAATTAAACAAAATCAAGCAAAGCATCTTAGTACGTTGATTATAAGTTATTAAATCGAGTAGGGTGAAATAAATCACCCTCTCACACCACCGTACGTACGGTTC